>JABUUG010000009.1 GCA_021443285.1 Bacteroidaceae bacterium | reverse complement strand
TGTTCTTTTGCTTTTTGCTTATCCTGCCATGTATATTGTGGAGAAAGTGTTTGGCTTTATTTCAGACGTGACGCTGATAGAGCTTTCGAACACTTCTGGTTCTTTATTGCGTAGGATGTCTCAGGAGGTGCCTGGTACGTTTCAGCATTGTATTCAGGTGAGTAATCTTGCGGCTGAGGTTGCGGAGCGAATTGGTGCCCAGGTGCTTCTTGTACGCACTGGTGCTTTGTATCATGATATTGGTAAGATGCAGAACCCTGCGATTTATACTGAGAACCAGAAGAACGGTGTGAATCCTCTTGCTGCGATGGATAGGAAGAAAGCTGCAAAGCTGATCATTTCTCACGTGGCAGAGGGTGTAAGGATAGCGGAAAGGGAGGGGCTGCCGTCAGAGATTATAGATTTTATAAAGACTCATCATGGTGTTGGGCTGGCCAAGTTTTTCTATATTAACTATAGGAATGAGCATGCTGATGAGGAGATAGACAAGGGGGACTTTTCGTATAAGGGTCCGAAGCCTCAGACGAAGGAGCAAGCTATTTTGATGATGGCTGATGCTGTTGAGGCGGCGTCACGTTCGCTGCGGGATTTTTCTGAGGGTAGTATTGGTGAGATGGTGAATGGTATTGTTGATGGTCAGCTTCAGGAGGGATGTTTTGCTGAGGCTCCACTGAATTTTCGTGACATTACTGAGGCTAAGCTTGTTATGATAGAACGGCTTTCTTCTATAAACCATACGAGGATTGAATATCCTAAGGAGTAGCGGAATGATTTTCGGAGCTGCTGCTCCGAAAACAGTGTCGGTTCATCAGCATAAGGGGGTGGAAGTAACTTGTGTACGGCTGACGCGCGAGGGTTACTTTGTTGAGGGGATAGCTAAGGAGTCGATGTCAACGTGGTGTTTTTTTATGGCGGCTGTGGTTCCTGTTTCTGTGAATTGGTGTATGGAAAAATTGCGTTTGGGTTTTCTGCCGTATCGTGCCTGCCATAGGGGGAAGTGTTTTAGTGGTGTGTTGTCGTAATATATGGTGGCGTGCCAATGGTTCATGTATAGGATGACACTGCCGTAATGTTTTTTTATTGCTTCGGCAACTATGAGAAGTGAGTCTTTTGACAATCCGCTTTGCTCTATGTCAAGTGCTGCGGGCATGGTCATAGAGTCTTTAGGTGGCTCTACATGACCTGTGAAATTTTTTATTTGCTCTTTTACTGTGGCTTGGTGTTGGTTGAAGTAGTGGTATGATCCATGCTTTATGCCATATCTTTCTGCCCACTCGGTATGTTTTTTGTATGTGGGGTCGTGGTATTGTTTCCCTTCGGTGGCTTTTATATAGACGAACTGTATGGGGGAGATGGCTGCTTGTTTTTCGATTGTGTCGTTATAGTTCCCGTTTTCATCAACCGTTACGTACATTTTGCTCCATTGGACGATGGGCTGGTAGTGGGATATGTCTATGCCATAGGTCGTCCGATTTGTTATGACTTTGATGTTTTTCCTTTTTCCTTTCTCATAGTAGGCGAGTGGTTGTCGATTTTCTGTGCCGAACCCTTCTTGTTTGCCGTGAACCCATTGACCGTCATATACATAGTTCTCTGTGGTAAGTTTACCTTTCCCATCGGGATTGAGCATCCAGAAGAATCCGGTGTATTCTCCTGCGCCTTGATTCTGGTAGTCCTTGAATGTCATTGTGCCATATCTGAGGTGATTTTTTCTCCATTGTCCGCAGTATGTTCTGCCATTATGGAAC
This sequence comes from Bacteroidaceae bacterium, assembly GCA_021443285.1. Lineage (GTDB taxonomy): Bacteria > Bacteroidota > Bacteroidia > Bacteroidales > Bacteroidaceae > Prevotella. Next base: position 12,614 of record JABUUG010000009.1, on the reverse strand, counting down.
ATTATGCCGTTTCCTGATTTTTTCCCATTTTCCCATTGTCCTTTGTACCAGCAGTTACTTAGCAATGCAAAGTGTCCGGGCTTGTCTTGGTTATGCCATATGGCGGCACCGTATCCGTGAGGAAACCCAGCCTGGTTTCTTCCTCCGATATATTGGTAGGTGGGTAGGAGGGAGTAGATGAGTTGGATTATGGCAATTAGTAGGAGGGTGAGGGATGTTGGTATAGAAGGTGAATAAGGTATGGAAGGGAGAGCAAGGCTTTCTTGGTTGCTATTCATAGTCGAGATATGGTGCGAGGCGCTGTATGTCGTTTGGAGTGAAATTACGGTTTAATTGTAGTTCACGTATATCTGTGATTTTTCCTTTTAGACGGGTATATTCTGTTATTGCACGCGCCTTGTAGTAGTTTATGTAGGGATGGTTTACGAGTTGGTTTATGGATAGTGTGTTGATTTTGAGTTTTCTGATGTTTGGTTGTTCTGCTATTGTGGCGTATTGGTGTACATCTGTGGGTAAGGCTTGTAGGTCATTTAGCTGTGAAATGGAGTAGAATCCTCCTAAACGATTGCGGTAGTTGATTATCATTTTTGCGAAAGCGGATCCTACTCCTGGTATTCTTTTCAGGTCTGTTGTGTCGGCAGAATTGAGGTCGATTGTCTCTCCCGGCTTTATTTTTGATGTTGGTTTATCCAAGGCTGGTGCCTCGGACACGATAGGTGTTGTTCGGATTGTTGTGGGTTGTTGTTGCTGTTTGGGGGCTGAATATGGGTATTTGGGTATGGTGACGAATTGGGAGGCAGGAAGGTAGTCTTGGCTTACTCGGAAATATGGGGCAAGTCTGTCATACTGTCCTTTTGTCATGCCAGAAATTTTGCTCATTTGTTGCACTTGTCTGTATATGCCTCCCTTGGAACGGTAGTTCATGACGCTGCGTATCTGTCGTTGATTGAAGCCTAGGGAAGTCATTTCAGAAGGGGTTGCTATGTTCAAATCAAATGGATGTAAATTTAATTCTTGTTGTGAGGTAGCAATGGCATATCTTGGATTTTGTGCATCATTTTGTTTTGGATTGTTTTGGTTTTCAATAAGATAATTGTCTATTGGTTCTTTCTTGTCTTCAAAAAGGATGATCCCGATGGCACAGCCGATGACTATAATCAGCCATGCCACTACTATCCTGTCATTCCTTATAAGATGAAAGTTTTCAAACATTTTATTGAACTATCTTTGTGCCCTTTGTTCCGTCAATAGAGTCTGCCTTGGTTATGACCACTTCCTTAACACCTACCTTTATGGCGTTGAATGCATTGTCAATCTTGGGTATCATTCCTCCGGACACGATATTTCTCTCTTTGAGTTTAATGTATGATTCGGCGGTTATTAGTGGTATGACACTCTTGTCATCGTCTGGGTTTTCCATTACTCCGGGCTTTTCGAAAGCGTAGATTAGGGTTACGTCAAAGGCTGTTGCCATTGTCTTGGCTATTTCAGCAGCTATAGTGTCTGCGTTTGTGTTAAGGAGATTTCCTTTCCCGTCATGTGTTAGCGGTGCGATTACGGGTATCAAGCCAGCGTTTATAAGTGTGGAGAGTACGGGAAGATTACCCTTGTCGATATCGCCGACATAGCCATAATCAACGTCTTTTACCTCTCGCTTGTGGGAGAGTAGTACATTGCCGTCAGCCCCTGTTAATCCTATTGCGTTTAGTGATCGTGACTGAAGTCTTGCTACGATGTTTTTGTTTACCAGTCCACCGTAAACCATTGTTACGATTTCAAGCATGTTTTTGTCGGTAATCCTTCTGCCGCCTACCATTTTTGTCTCTATATTGAGGCGTTCAGCTATTTTTGTAGCGGTACGTCCTCCACCATGTACGAGTATCTTTGCCCCTTGAATGTGGGAGAAGTCATCGAGTAGTTTGTTTAGCTGTGCGGAATCTTCTACTACAGCGCCGCCAACTTTTATTATTGTTATTTTTTTCATTTGATTGTAATTTTGTGGTTTGTTTTCGATTCACTTGTTACATTAGTGCCGAATACTGTGGCATATCATCAGCATAAGAAAGAGGGTGGGGGGCTATTCTTATGGGTCGATGTCGTAGTAGAGGGTTAGGGTTTTGTATTTGGAGTTTTTGAGGAGCTCCTTATGGCATTGTCGGAGATATTCTTTTAGTTTTGTGAGGCTGATGTTGTTTTCTGCCTTTATGATTATCCGTCTGATATTCAGTGATTTCACAAGTGATACGGGTGGCGTCTCAGGTCCGAGTACTCGTGAGGCGAGTTGCTGTTTTAGTCGGGATGTCATTTCTATGGCTGCTGTTGAGACGGTATTGCTGTTTTTGTGTTTTAACAGGACGTATATTATGTGGGTGTATGGTGGATAGTTGTATAGTTGTCTTTCGAGCAGGAGATTGTTGTAGAATGATGTGTAGTCATTGTCTGCTATTTGCTGTATGACGGGAAGTTGTGGCTGCGTTGTTTGCAGGAAAACTGTTCCTCTTTGTTTGTGCCTGCCAGATCTTCCCGCGACTTGTGTGAGCATTGTGAATGTGTGTTCGTAGGCTCGGAAGTCGGGTGAGTTGAGGTGTGTGTCCGCGTTTATGATTCCGACTACTGCAACATTCCGAAAGTTAAGTCCTTTGGTAACCATCTGTGTACCAATGAGTATATTGGTTTTTCCTGTAGAGAAGTCGTCTATGAGTCTTTCATAAGCGGAGCGTGTTCTTGTGGTGTCGAAGTCCATCCTTGCGATGCGTGCCTGAGGGATGTAGTGAAGCACTTGGTCTTCAATCTTCTCTGTTCCGATTCCGCTGTGCCGGTAGTCTTTTTCCTGACATGCAGGACATTGGGGGGGGAGTGGGAATGTGTGTCCGCAGTAGTGACATGTAAGCTGATTGGTTGTCTTGTGCCATGTGAGGGTAACGTCGCATTGTGTGCATCTTGGTGTCCATCCGCAGTTGTTGCATTGTATCTGTCTGGAATATCCTCTGCGATTCTGGAAGATGATGACTTGCTGTTTGTTTTCTACTGCTTGTCGCATGGCGTGAAGCAGGGGGGCGGAGAATGAAGCGTACATCATTTTCCTATGGCGGTAGTCTTGGAGGTCGATGACGTTTATTTCGGGAAGCTGTATGTCTTTGTATCGTTGTGTGAGTTTTACGAGTCCGTATTTGGGGTTCTGTTGTGGATACAGTGTGTTGTAATGTGTCTCTGCTGAGGGAGTTGCAGTGCCGAGTAGTGTTTTTGCGTTTGCGAAATGTGCGAGCATTATTGCTGCTGAGCGTGCGTGATATCTTGGCGCGGGATCCTGCTGCTTGTATGATGTCTCGTGTTCTTCGTCGATGATGACGAGTCCAAGGTTATTGAATGGAAGGAAGAGGGCAGAGCGTGCTCCGAGTATGATATCGTATGGTGTTTTTGAGAGTTGCTTTTGCCAGATGTTCAGACGGTCGCGGTCGGAATATTTAGAATGGTATATGCCAATCCGTTCTTGGAAAACAGATTGTAGTCTCTGCTGCATTTGCACGGTAAGTGCTATTTCTGGCATGAGAAAGAGAACCTGTTGGTGGTGTTCTATTGCTCTTTGTATGAGTTGTATGTATATTTCTGTTTTGCCGGATGATGTTACACCATGTAAGAGTACAACATTTTTTTTGAGGAACTGCATGAGTATGCTGTTGTAGGCATCCTGCTGTGGGGGAGTGAGTTTTTCTGGAAGATGGGATGATGGGAATGTTTCAGAGCTGATGCCCGGAACATGGGGGCTGTCCGCCGGGGATATTTCCCTTTCGAATTGTAGGAGGATGTGGCGGTTGATGAGTTGGCGGAGTGTCGCAGTATTGCCGTGGGAAGCGTTAAGGAGCTCGTCTTTTGTTATTGAGGGTACGGATGATATGGAGGGGGAGGAGGGTGTGGTGATTTGGAGAAATGTGCGGAACATTTCTTCCTGTTTCTGTGCGCGTTTGAGTATGTTTAGTGCGGTGTCGAGGTTTTGGTGGTCATGAAGTTCGGGGTTGAGCTTTACACAGGTTTCGGTTTTGGGCTTGCAGTGTTCTTCTGATTTTAATCCTGCTGCGAGTGCAGCATTCATGACATCTCCAATAGGTGCAAGGTAATAGTTCGAAATCCAGTGCCATAACTTGAGTTGTTGGTTCGTAACAACGGGGTAGTTGTCTATGATTCTGCTGATTGGCTTTATTGTTATGTTTGCTGGAGGTGTTTGTTGGTGTATTTCGTCAACAATTCCTATGTATGTTTTTTTTGCTCCCCATGGTACTTGTACCCTAAACCCTACTTGCAGTGTGTCTTCCAGTTGTGTGGGTATGGAGTATGTGAATGTACCCTCAAGGGGTAGGGGGAGTATGATGTCGGCGAAAAACATGAGATTATTGGATGGTTCGGAACTGACGTTCCGAACGCGGGGGTACTTTGGGAATGGGCTTTGAGGTTAGATGGGACGGGGGATTTCGGGCTTTTGTTTTTTTGAGGGGGGAATAACTTTCTTGCTTGGTCAAAACTTGGTATGAGTTTCTCTCGTTCGGCAAAACAAACTCACTTATTCTGCTCTCGCTTAATCAAACTTTCATACAGTTGAACGTATTTTGAATACTGCTTGTTTGTGAAATTCTGGGAGCGTGTAATGCAGTTTTGAGGTGTGTATTTTTGGGGAGAGGAGACTACAGTGATGACAGCCTCTTTGAGTTTCTGGAAGTCGCCTTTGGGGACGGTTATTCCGCATGTGTGGTCAATGGCTTCTGGGCTTCCTCCTGTGTTGAATGTGACAACGGGTGTTCCTGAGGCAAGGGCTTCGATGTTGGTGGTGGGGAAGTTGTCCGCAAGTGTAGGGTTGCAGAAAACATCAGAGTGCTGGTATATGGATGCAAGGAGATTGGGGTCTTTTGTCGGTGGAATGTTTATTATTTTTCCTGTGGTGAGTGTAGGTAGTTTGCCAACAAGCACAACTCTGTATTCATCGGGCAGTTCCTGACTTAGTCTGATAAGGTAGTCAAGTCCTTTGCGTGGTTCCCATGCCCCAGCTATACCGAGTACTATTTTTTTTCCATGAAGGTTGTATTTGTCCTTCCATGTGTCAGGTTGTTTCTGGGAGAAGCGTTGTGTATCGACTCCGTTGTAAATGACTGTGCAGGGTGTGTTGCAGAAGAAAGACTGTTTAGTGAAGTCGGCGAGCCACTGAGATGGTGTCACGATGTGGAGTCGCTTTATTTTTGTGAAAAGATGGCGCCGTATCTTCCATTGTAGTGCAGTGGAGTCCGCCCATGTGGGGTCATATAGTTTTTTTTCGGGGCATTTCCCGCATCCGTTCTTCCATTTTTCACACCCTATCTCATCGAAATACGGGCATCTTCCTGTGAATGCTCGGCAATCGTGAAAAGTCCATACTACGGGTATGGAATGCCGGTTGATCCATCTGACGAGGAGTGGCCAGTGGAGTTTGCATTCGTTTACGACATGAAAGTGTATAATACTGGGCTTGTCCTGGTTGAGATAGTGTATGAGGTGTAGTGTGTCAATGGCAGAATAGATGTCCTGGAAGGTTGTTATGCGGTGGAGGTAGTAATGCCAAAACCATATAAATGGTGTTCCGTAGAGCCTGCTTCCGGGTATGTGGTTTCGTCTGTTTCCTCCGACATTCGGAAGATAGGTAATGCTTTTGTGTCCGGCCTGTCTGATGGCTTGTGTCAGGGCGGTGTGGAAACGTGGAAAAAATCCCTGATTTACACTATGTATAATGGCTATTTTCACTAAATATTATTTAGAAGTTAGTATTCTTTTCATTGTCACTATTCTCTTCTTCATATAGATCTTCTTCGTCATCTTCTTCGTCCTCTTCGTCATTCTCGTCATTCTCGTCATAATCTTTCTCATCGTCATCGTCGTCGTCATCCTCCTCATCCCCTTCTTCTTCGGACTTATATATGTGCATGAATTTGTATATTTCCTTGTCGGTGAGATTTATCCAGCTGCTACTGAGACAGCAACCGAGGAGCATGAATATCATCATGTGGAAGAAGTAGCAGCCAGTGAGGTCTCCGACGAAAAAGTTGAAGAAGTATCCTGCAAGCATAACTGCAACACTTTTCACGAATTTGTTTTTTCCGAAGAATATGGCATTTATTATACCGTATCCGAGGAGTAGGAGATATAATGTGCAATAGGCAATGCCTCCGTGCATTAGGAAATTGAGGAAGGGTACCTCGCTGGAGATTCTTCCGTATCGGTCGTTGTCGCTTTCTCCCTCATCAAAATACTCGGAATAGTAGTGTGCGTATGCTCCTTTTCCTAATATCCATGAATCTGTGTCAGACAGGTCGGCTGACATTTCGACATAGAGGAATGTTCTTGTGTCGGTATTGTCTTGTTCTCCGCCATCGTCTGATCCTATCACTTGCTGAACGAGTTGTGTGAAGATACTGTCTTCACTAGATGTGTCCTCGTCGAAATAAAGTGTTGGTATGAACAGAATGAATGGCGCAACCATGCTGCCTATACATAGTTCCTTTACGAATGCTCCCTTGAAGCGATACATGAGGAGATAGCCGGCAACTCCATAGGCGAGGGGCATGGCAAGCATGCGTGTTTCGCTGACGAAGGCAAAGAACGTGAATATCTCTACGGCAATGAGCATGTAGCGATATTTCATGTTAACAAAAGGCCAGAAGGCAAGTCCCCAGAATGAGATGTATCCGATGTGGGTGAGTCCCCTTCCCAAGACCACATAGATAAGCAAGAATATCATGTATGCCTTGGTAAGTCTTTGGCTATAAACAACATTATCCCTGTTTTCACAGAGATAAATGAATATTGGTGGTATGAAAAGTGCTACACAGTATTCGTTGAGAAAGGCTGTAATCCACTTGTTCCCGAACGCCCACATGTCGGGGTCTTCGTTGAGGGCTGTTACAATAGTCTCGTATCCTCCAAGTAGAAGCAGTGCGACTATTAGTATGTTGGGGATTTTGCCAAGGTCGTTACTCCTCATGCTGTCGAATGGGATACAGGTAACAGCGGCGTATGTGCATGCAATGGATAAAAACTTTACGGGGGTGGGACATTGGAACTGCCATCCATAGAATCTTGCCACAACAGTTCCGAGGAACATGAAGAACAAGACATATTTTTCTCTGGTGTCTATTCCTAATGACATGTAAAGTAGATGATTAGTAGTTAATTACTGGTTAATGATTGATTCCCACTGCCTGACTATTGTTGTCAAATCAAACTTCCTTGAATGTTTAATTGCATTTTCCTGCATCTCGCTTAGGAGTTCCTGATTTTTCATAAGGGAAAGTAATTCTGCTGTGTATGTTTCTTCATCAAAAGGTTCAACCATGATGGCATCTTCCTGCGGTGTTATGATGTCAGAAAGTGCGGCAAAGCTGTTGAAAGCTATCGGAACAACACCATATCCCATTGCTTCGGGTAATACAAGTGGAAATCCTTCATGTGAGGAACACATGCAGAAAATGCTTGCTGTGCGGTAATAGTCTGCAACATTGGTGCGGAAGCCCTCAACCTTTACCCTTGTCAGGTGGTTATCCCTTATGGCATTCTTTACGACTGGCATTTGGGGACCATCTCCAACTAATACAAGAGTCCATTCTTTTTCCTCTTTTTCTATTTTCCCCCATATCCGCATGAGGCGTTTAATGCCTTTCTGTTGGTCAAGTCTTCCTACAAATATACATTGTTTTTCCTTTTCAGAAAGCGAGACTATTGTCGGTTTGATGACCATTGGATTACCGATGACGGTAAATTTGTCATCGTCTGTTAGAAGCCCGTATTTCTGGCAAAGCGGTATGTATGCTTTAGCAAGGACTACATATTTGTCGCAGATGTTGTAAAGGAAACGCCTGTTGCGTTTCTCGTTTCTTAGGCTTTTCTGAAAGTAAAACCAGGTTTTGAACTTGTGGTATATGTCCCATGAAGCATGGTTACGCTGTACTACATGATATGTCGTGACAAAACCATCGGGGGAATTGTGCTCCACCTCTATGATTCTGTATTTTTCGGGGTGGGTAATCCCCTCTAAGAGATAATGGTTTGGGAAGTAGGAGTCCTGATTTATTATGACATCGACATTGTGCTTGATGAGTATGTCATTGAATATGTTTATGTTTTGTTTACTTCTTGCTATTCCTTTCTGCGGCAATGGGTAGAATGCAATCTCCTTATTAAGATTCTTCAGTAGGTTTTGCTCATCCTGCTGACGATTTGAAACAATGATGATATTGTGTTTCTCACAAAGTGCGTTTGCAAGGGTTGTTGTGACATTCTCTATGCCTCCATATCCGGGATAGCGTGCGAGGAGAAAAAGGATGTTATGCCTCTCTGCGTATGTCTGCACAGAGTCTTGTCGGGGATTTACGAATGATACTTGATTTTCCATATAGAGTAGAGGACCGGCACAGAGACCGCTGCTGGGAGATGTCCTATTACGAACATTAATACCCACTGTTTCTTATTTCTTGCCTTATATAGAGGTAGCCATTTCCCATACTTCTGCATAAAAAGAAATATTTCTTTTTTGCAATAATCCAATGGATAGTTTTGATCAAACAATATGGAAAGGCAATGGACGGATGACATGATGTGGAAATGCTTCATGTTAAGTCGGAAATTCTCTGATTTATACAGGGTAAGCAGGTGCTCCGACTCCTCAAGATTACGCTCTGCAGCAATTTTAATTTCCTCATAACTACGCTTCTTCATAGTCAGTCCTGCATTTCTTATTTCATAATAGTATGCTCCTTTTGCCACTGTGCGCATACCTCTGATAAAGCACATGTATTGTAGGGCAAATATGCGGTCTTCGCTGATGCTGATGGAAGTGTCAAACCTTAGGCTATGTGTGTCTATGATACTCTTTCGATAGAGTTTGTTGCAAACAAATCCGAAAGTCCCCAGACGGTCTATGTCCGCTATCCCATCAAGTAGGTATTCTTGCCGATATAATTTGTTTTCTGGCAGTTTTTCGGTTTCCTGATCCTTATATACATCTATGATGCCCTGAAAAACGAGATCGGTGTCAGGCGTTAGTCCTTCTATGAAGTTGCTGATATAGTCTTTAGATACATAGTCGTCAGAATCGCAGAAGCAGACAAATTCCCCATTGGCAATGTCAAGCCCAGTGTTCCTGGCACTGCTCACCCCTCCGTTTTCTTTGTGTACAACCTTTATCCTCTTATCTCGCCCCGCATAGTCATCGCAGATTGCTGGAGAGTTGTCCATGGTTGAACCATCGTCTATGAGAAGTATCTCTATATTAGAATAACTCTGCTTGGCCAAGGATTCTATACATCGGGAGATCAGTTCCTCCACATTATAGACAGGCACTATTATTGAAACAAGCGGTTCGTTCATTCTTTAGTGTTTCTGCATTTCAAATGAAGACGGGGTGGGAAGTAGAGTTTCTAAAGAAGTATTCACCGTATCCATTATCTGTTTCAGTTCATTTTTGTCATCAATTTTCGAGTCGTTGATGCAAACCATGGTGTATTTCCTGTCTTTTATACATTGTGCCGCCTCTTTCGCTGCATTAATGTCCGACAGTCGGAAATATCTTCCATAGTTGGGACAGCGTGGTGTAAACTGCCCTGTAACATACTGCCAATACGTGAATATCCAGTGATTTGCATCGTTTGCATCGCGAAATCTGTGCGAAGAAACCTTTCCAAGATAATCTCCTTCCGCTTTCCACACCTCCTCATAAGTCGATTTCAGGTAGCCGTATGGCATATGCCAGTTTCCAAAACCCGTGAAAGCAAAGTCCCTCGTCCTCCATATATTCTCCTTTAGGAAACGGCGGTATTGCAGGTTGTACCATTTTGAAGGATTACGTTTCATCACCTCCTTCTTGTTGAAATGTGTGTTTATGATACTTGTACACATCATCGGAGCATGCCAGAAATTCCCCCTGAACATGTCAGCACCCGGAGCACCCGACAAAATAACAGCAGCATCACATGGCAGACCATCCTTGAAGAAGAAGTCCGGTGTCGTGTTGTTTGTCAGGAAGAAATCGTCGTTGAAATAGACAAAATGCTCCGCCAACGCCTCTATGCGGTGGAAATTCATGTCTATACAGCGACTGCTGAAAGTCGGGAGCCATACGCTTGGGATATAGTCCGAATGTTTCACTATATTCAATTTCGGACAGTCCCTGTTCAGCCATTTCGGAAGATGTCCTGCCGTTACAAGATGAACCTTTCTTACAAAAGGGGCGAATGTTTCTATGCTGCGAAAAAGATATTGTAGGTTGTCGAACGAACGGAAGCGTTCATCCTCTGCCTTTGCTTCATTCTTCAAAGGATTACTGCCGTCATATTTCGCTTTTTCCCGCAACCATTCCGGGTCGCTCCCGTCAACCCATGTTATGATAAAGTCAATGTCCATGTATCTTCAATTACTTAATGTGTATAGATTGACCATTAAGGCATCGTTGAATAGTTAATAATTACACACCCCCGTGTTCGAAGCATCAGCTTCGTAATCGGCTTGCCGCTTTTACAAAACAAAGCGACCGAAAGAATAATCATTTACCATTTATATATCTTTCTGCCAGTTTTGCCGATATTCGTTTATGCAAGTACCTCAGTATTCTGTTTGACGTCAAAGCGTAGGGCAGCGTCCAGTATAGAAGCAGATACTTTACGAGTGCAGGCCTTTCGCACGCCTTTGCAAACCTCCAGAATTCCCCCAACCGCTGCTTTATCTCTGAATCCTTCCTGTCCAGGAACCTGTTTGCAGACTCTTGCCATTTCTGCGTCAGAATAATCATGTGCTTCGCATCCACGTCCTTTACCTCACTGTCCAGATTAGAAACCTTGTACTCCATGATTTTCATATACGAGTCCACACGTTTCATACTAACCTTCGTGTGCATTATCGATATCGGGTTGTCCGTGCGGTGCCAATACGTGATAGCATGGCAGTAAGCTATCGACTTCACGTATTTCGCCGCCATCGTTCGCCACATCTCATCCTCATGTATCAGTCCATCTACATAGAAGAGACCATTGCCCGTGATGAATTCCCTCCTTATCAACTTGTTCCATGCCTGTGGTGGCATGTTTATTATCGTCTTCTTGACATCCTTTCGTTCATGCCGGTATTCCGGAATCCACAAATATGATATGCCGCTCAATAGACCGTCTTCTCCTGGCGTTGACCGAATCATCACACCTTGCACTATATCAACATCCCCATATTCCTCAGTCTTCTCCACAAGAAGTCTTATGGTGTAAGGATATAGTGCATCGTCCGAATCCAAAAAGTAAAGGTAGTCGCCTGTCGCTGCCCTGATACCTGTATTTCGGGCCGCCGACAGACCTCCATTCTTCTCATGCCTCAGTATCTTGAACACAATCTTTCCATCATACCCCCCTATAAGACGTTCACAAATATCAATGCTGTCATCGCTGCCACAATCATCTATAAGGAAACATTCAATCATGCCCTCATAATCCTGTGCCATCACGCTCTTCACACATTTTTCAATGTATTCAGCCACATTATACACAGGAACAATAATTGAAACCTTCATTCTACCTGTTTTTTATACTTTTTATAACTTCTTTACCTCCTCCTATCCCCGCGCTCGGAACATCAGCTCCGTAACAAAGCAAGCGACTGAAAGAAATATCCAAGGCAGCAAACTCTTCACACTTCATTATTCACGCCGCTTCTGCAATCTCCACCTCAGTCTGTCCCACCTGCCCATTATCCTCCGCTTGTAGGTTATTCCCAGCATATGACACACCTTCATCGCCAGTCTCGAGTACCACGGAAACCACGACGCCGAGTAGTGATGGATTGTACGTGTGTTCTTCGTCATGAACATCTCGTTCGTCTTGTAGTCTTTCGGACAGAAATACTCCGAAGGATATATCAAGATGTCGTCCACCGAAATGATGCCGTCTTCCAACTCTTGGGCACAACCCTTATTCGTTAATAGTCTTGAAACAATCTGCACAACATTCTCAGCAACATTACCAATGTCGTTTAGCAGACGGTGAGTGCCATAGTATTCAAGCATTTGCTTTCCAAACCAATGTCCGGCAGGCATAGCAAAACCCAAACCTACTGCCACATCATACAAATGTTCCGCAGTCGAAATCCTTACAACACCATCAAAACTCTTACGCTCAATACCCATAAAGGCACCACGCTCCACAATGTCGTCAATACCCGCAACAACCTCCACATCTGTGTCAAAGTAAATGCCACCATAATTGTACAATATCCAAAAGCGGGCGTAGTCGCTCACAAAAGCATACTTCTTCAGCCTGTAAGCCTCCGACGTATAGGAACATATATTTACATCAAAGTTTCCCTCGTTCCACTCCTTTATCTCATAGTCCGGGAGAAATTTTCGCCATGAGGCAATACATTTCCTCGCCGATTTCGGAAGACTGTTCCCACCAAACCAGCAGTAGTGAATCGTCTTAGGTATCATATCCAGCAATATCTGTAAATTGGAAGTTATTCTTTAAGTGTAGTGAAGAGGAGTTAATTCTTTTAGGTGTAGTGAAGGGGAGTTAATGTGGAGTTAATGTGTAGTTAAAGTGACAAATGACTTCTGCGCAAAAAGGTAA
>JABUUG010000099.1:7817-12105 GCA_021443285.1 Bacteroidaceae bacterium | reverse complement strand
CCCAGTTACCACCCCCCTTTTCCCTTACCTCAACTTTCTTGATATATCACAAACTACAAAATGACATATATTCTATTTTTGCCAAAATATTACTACTTTTGCGGCGTAATTATTGAGAAACACGCTTTTTCCTCCGAAAAAAGTTTACCATGAAACCATACAAGTTTGAACCGTATCTTAAGACAACCCTTTGGGGAGGCTACCAGATTGCTCCATTCAAAGGGATTTACACAGCGCAGCCGAACATCGGCGAGTCATGGGAGATAAGCGGCGTGCCTGGTCATGAGAGCGTGGCTATAGAGCGCGGACTTATAGACGATGTGGATTTGGGGCTTACCCTGACCGAGCTTATCGACAAATACAAGGGACTGCTCATAGGCAACAAGGTGTATAAGAAGTTTGGCAACAAGTTCCCTCTGCTCGTCAAGTTCATCGACTCTCGCCAAGACCTCAGCGTGCAGGTGCATCCCGACGACAAGCTTGCGCAGGAACGCCATGGATGTGCCGGTAAGACCGAGATGTGGTATGTCATAAAGAGCGATGTAGGGGCAAAGATTTATGCGGGACTGCAGAAGCAGATAACGCCCGAAGACTATGAGCGTATGGTGGAGGCAGACAACGACGGCAGCAATCCGATGGCGGAGGTAGTAGCGACGCACGAAGCGCATCAGGGCGACCTATTCTTTCTCCCGGCAGGCAGACTTCATGCCATAGGTGCTGGTTGCTTCCTCGCAGAGATACAGCAGACGAGCGACATCACATACCGCGTGTATGACTTCGGCAGGAAAGACGCACATGGCAACCCACGCGAACTCCACACCGAACTGGCGAAAGACGCCATCGACTATCAGGTGTGGCCAGAATATCGCACCAGCTATGACAGCACACAGCCTACATCGCAGCTCATAAACTGCCCGTATTTCGTGGTGCATAGGGTAGTGGTGCAGGTGGCGCAGCGCATCGATTTCCAGTGCGACTCATTCGTAATAGTCGTCTGTCTGTGGGGCGAGGCAAATATAAACGGCGTAAAGGTTAGGCAGGGCGAGACACTGCTCGTGCCTGCATCGGAGAATGTGCTGTACATCTTCGGCACAGCAACATTCCTCACTGCACACATCAAATGATTTACTATTTGACTATTTGCAATTTAACTATTGGATTGTATTTGGTTATTTTTTGATTTAATCATTGCCAACAATCCTTTCTATACCTTCTATACATCATGAAAAAATTAGTTTTCCTGTCTTTTTGCTTACTCGCTTCTCTTATATGCTTTGCACAGGCACCGGCAGAACAGTTGTTTAACCGCCTACAGAAACTGCAGGAGAAGGGTGTAATGTTCGGCCAACAGGACGCTCCTTTCTATGGCTTTTCATGGACTAACATCAGCAAGGATGGTGTTACGAATCCCGACAAGTGCGACATTAAGGATGTCTGTGGAGACCTGCCAGCAGTGATGGGCTTCGACCTCGGCGGGCTGGAGTATTTCTCGCTGAAGAATATTGACGGTGTGCCATTCGATTATGAGCGCAAGGAAATCATAAAGCACTATGAGCGTGGGGGCATCATAACCCTCTCATGGCATCCCATAAACCCCGCAAACCATCAGAATGCGTGGAACATAGAGGGCAGTCCTGTCGCAAAGATACTGCCCGGCGGAGAACTTAACGGCAAGTTCAATATGTGGCTGGATGAGATTGTGAAGTTCATAAAGACACTCAAGGACAGTAGGGGCAACCCTATACCACTTATCTTCCGTCCATGGCATGAGATGAACGGCGGATGGTTCTGGTGGGGCTCAAAGGCTTGCACACCAGAGCAATACCGCCAACTGTTCCGCTACACATACCACTATATGCAGGCAAAGGGCGATTTCTGCAATCTGCTTTGGGCATACTCGCCAAATCTCGGCAACAAGTCGGTAGAGGATTATATGCGCTTCTATCCCGGCGACTTTATAAAAATACTCGGTGCCGACTGCTACCAGTATTCGCCAAAGAAGGATTTTATTGACGGTACACGAGCAGAGATCTCCTACATGAACGAAGTGGCGCAGAAGACAGGGCATATTATCGCTCTCACTGAGTTCGGTTTCAAGAACTGCGATGATGCTAAATGGTACACCACATCCATCTGGCCTGCAATACAGGGCTACAAACTGTCTCATATACTTGTATGGCGCAACGCTTTTGGCGATGCCAGCGAAGCCTTCGGACCATATCCCGGAAAGATTGAGGAGAAGGACTTCGTGAAGTTCATAAAGAAGCCCGAAGTGCTGATTCTCAGTGATATAATAAAAGTGGGTTCTATAAATTAGCTTTGTCAGATTTTGAGTCTATTTTTTAGTTCAAAGTGTTAGAGAACGAAAAGAACATAGCGGGCTATGTGATTGAGTGAGCTGACACTTTGAGCAAAAAAGAGGCCAAAAGATGGCAAAACGAAGCCCACAATAATTAATGTAACATTCGGTGGTAATTTATAGAACCCACCTAAAATGATTAACAATAAACATCATGAATTTTCAGAAAAAAACAAATGCTCTTCGTAAACATCATGAAGAGTTGATCTCTCGCCCGAACAAGATGGTGGA
The DNA here is from genome assembly GCA_021443285.1 of Bacteroidaceae bacterium. Lineage (GTDB taxonomy): Bacteria > Bacteroidota > Bacteroidia > Bacteroidales > Bacteroidaceae > Prevotella. Next base: position 9,515 of record JABUUG010000099.1, on the reverse strand, counting down.
GTGGGGGAATGGTATCTATGACCGCTACGAAAACCCCATAATCACGGCAGAACATACGCCCCTTGAATGGCGATATGATTTCAATGAGAAGGACAACCCATATCTCATGGAGCGTATTATGATGAACGCCACACTAAATGCCGGTGCGATTAAGTGGAACGGTAAATATCTGCTTGTAGTGCGTGTGGAAGGTGCCGACAGGAAGAGCTTCTTCGCTGTAGCAGAAAGCCCCAATGGTATAGACAATTTCCGCTTCTGGGACGAACCGATAACCATGCCGGAAGACACAATCCCTGCCACAAATATCTATGATATGCGCCTTACCGCACATGAGGACGGATGGATTTACGGCGTGTTCTGTGCCGAGCGCCATGACGAGACAAAGCCCGGCGACCTCTCTGCCGCTACAGCCACAGCTGCCATTGCCCGTACAAAAGACCTGAGGGCATGGCAGCGTCTGCCCGACCTGAAGAGCAACTCTCAGCAAAGGAATGTGGTTCTTCACCCGGAATTTGTGAATGGCAAGTATGCGTTCTACACCAGACCACAAGACGGTTTCATTGATACAGGCTCTGGCGGCGGTATCGGATGGGCATTGGTAGATGATATAACAAATGCGGAGGTAACAGAGGAGACAATCATCAACCCCCGCCATTACCATACTATTCAGGAGGTGAAGAACGGTGAAGGTCCTCACCCCATCAAGACACCTAAAGGATGGCTGCACCTTGCACATGGTGTTCGCGGTTGTGCTTCGGGTCTACGCTATGTATTATATATGTATATGACATCTCTTGAAGATCCCACAAAGATGATTGCCAATCCCGGCGGTTATCTCCTTGTGCCTCAGGGAGAGGAGTATATAGGCGATGTGATGAACGTTACATTCTCAAACGGATGGATAGCTGATGACGACGGCAAGGTGTTCATATACTACGCATCATCTGATACCCGTCTGCATGTTGCAACGTCAACCATCGACAAGCTCGTTGACTACTGTATGAACACTCCCGAAGACGGACTTGCTACTGCTGCAAGTGTGGAAACAATAAAGAAACTCATTGCAAAAAACAAAAGTTTACTTTAACTACTGCATGAAAACGAATGAACAATAATCAGTGAACAAATACAATGAAATCGTTTCTTAATCTTCTTCCCCGTGCCTGCAAAGTGGGCATGGGATTGCTGTTTATGGCAACTACTGCCTCAGCACAGATTCCCCCGGTCGTAAACGATGCCGCTCCTGAAGGCATGAAGCACAATGCGCTCGGCATTGTGAAAAACATCACCTGCGGCTGGAACCTCGGCAACCAGTTGGAGTCGCTCAACGACCGTACAAAGAAAAAACTCAAGGATGTGGAAATGGAGGAGGGATGGGGCAACCCTCGCATCACTCCTGAGATGATTAAGGCCGTCAAGAAAGCTGGCTTCAACGCCATCCGCATTCCTGTACGCTGGTATCCCCATTGCGACAAGAACTTCGATGTTGACCCTGCATGGATGAAGCGCGTGCATGAGGTTGTTGACTATGCCTACAATGAGGGTATGTATGTGATGATTAACACCCACCACGACTCATGGTACGACCGCTGGCGCCCTGACCATCTGCCTGTTGCAGAGGTGAACCACCGTATGGGACACCTCTGGACACAGATTGCCAATGAGTTCAAGGACTATGACGAGCGACTTATCTTCGCC
>JABUUG010000099.1:0-7564 GCA_021443285.1 Bacteroidaceae bacterium | reverse complement strand
TTCTTCTGCGCACAGACAAACGGCGAGGAAGGACCTAACAAGAACCAGTATTTCTGGGGCAAGCCTTATGAAGACCAGCCATGTTCAAGCAATACGCAGGAGGAGGTACACCGCCTGTTCCGCAATCTCAAAGCGCAGTTCATCGACAAAGGTCTGCCTATCGTGCTCGGCGAATACGGTGCTGTCCACCACAACCCGACAAAGGAGAACGCCAAATGGAACATAGATTTCAAAAAGTGTGAGGAGTCGCGTGCATACTATATGCGGTATATCGTCCGCGAGGCAAAGAACTACGGCTTCACATCGTTCTATTGGGACAACAACTATTACGGAGGCGACGAGGAGAACTTCGCCATATTCGACCGCGACAACAACATGAAGGTTCACGACCCGGCCACCCTTGATGCCATCATGCTCGGCGCTGCCGAAGGCGTGTTCCCATTCTAATTAAAGGCCCCCTATCCAATAATAAATAAAACAATGGCTAACCTATCAGAAAAAATCGGCTATGCGCTTGGTGACGCAGCTGCCGGAGGCATCACATGGAAGATTATGTCCATAGCCTTTCCATTCTTTTTCACCAATGTGTTCGGACTCTCCCTCTCCGACACCGCTGCGCTGATGCTCATCGCTCGTATGTTTGATGTTGTTACCGATCCGCTTATGGGTACGCTTGCCGACCGCACACAGAGTCGTTTCGGCACATACCGTCCCTGGCTCATCTTCGGCGCAATACCATACGGCCTCGTGTTTGCCCTACTGTTCTTCACACCCGACTTTGATGTTACGGGCAAACGGATTTACGCATATACATTATATCTGCTGATGATGGTGATGTACACCATGGTGAATGTGCCTTACGGCTCGCTGCTCGGCGTGATGACCGACGATGATAACGACCGCAACCAGTTCTCGTCATACCGTATGGTAGGCGCATATGCCATGGGCTTTATTACTCTGCTCAGTTTCCCATACCTTCAAAAGATGATTGGAGGCTCCGACCAGGAGCAGTACGCCATCCTCTGCGGTGGTTTCGGTCTGCTCGCCGCACTGATGACACTTGCTTGCGGACTGATGACGAAGGAACGACTGAAGCCACAGCGGGCGGAGAAGTTCTCGTTCAAGCAGTTCGGCGATTTGTTCAAGAACATCCCTTGGGTATATGTCACGCTCATCGGTGTATGCACAAACTTCTTCAACGGCTTCCGTTATGCCGTTGCCGCATATCTCATAGATTACTGTCTTGGAGGCAATATAACAGCAGGTAGTCTGATTATCAACTACACAGTGCTAATGGCTTTCGGCGAGGTAACCTGCATGATATTTGGTGGAGTGTCGCCGAAGTTCACTGAGATGGTTGGCTCAAAGCGTATGGCGTTTGTCATATCTTCTGTAATCTGTCTCGTGCTGTCGGTAGTGTTCTTTCTCATTCCTCAAGACCCTGCCTATATATGGGTAATTGTCGGTCTGGTGGTCCTCACATCCGTAGGCGTTGGTCTCTACTCGCCGCTGCTGTGGTCTATGTACGCTGATGTCGCCGACTATGCAACGGAGCGCTTCGGTGCATCATCAACCGGCCTTATCTTCTCTTCAGGAACAATGGCGCAGAAGTTTGGCGGCGCTATCTCCGGGTCACTCATCGCGCTGCTTCTCGGCGTTGCCGGTGCAACGATGATAAAGGATGATATGGGCAATGAAACTATAGACCCTGCATCCATTACCGAGTCGGTAAAGACGATGGTGTGGGCATTGTTCTCGCTGTTCCCTGCCGGTATCGCCTTCGTTATGGGTATATTGGCGTATAAGTTCCCACTGAAGAAGTAAATACAAAAACGTCTGAAGAAAAACTTTTGATAAGTTTATCTTCAGACGTTACAAATAAGAAAAAGACTGGCGATTGAATCTCGTCAGTCTTTTTTCTTGTTGGGCTACCCGGATTCGAACCAGGAAAGGCAGGACCAGAATCTGCAGTGTTACCATTACACCATAGCCCAATCGCTTTGTTTTTGCGGGTGCAAAGGTATGTTGTTTTTTGACAACGACAAATATAGCGGCGTGTTTTTATTGAAAAAGAATGAAATATTTGACTTTTGAATATAAAATAAGCACAAACAATGGTTTTGATATTATATTCTGCTGTGTAAGAGTCTTGGTTTATCTATGGTTTAAGATAAGTTACCTTCGCTCAACAATACAAGTTGGAAACCAAAAACTTTCATTTACTAACCAGTATTGTCTTCGCTAAATAGTAATTTTGCGCGCAAAATGGAGTATGACTTTCCAACGCTACATATCTCACAACAAACTGGCATGGCCCTATTCGGTTATGATTTCTCTGTTGTTGTGGTTTGTAGCCTGGCTTGAGAACAATGTGGGTTTTACTCCGTTTGTCTTGACAATTATCTCGTCAATGCTTCTGATGTGGCTGAACCACTTGTTTGCCTTGCTTCACTCCTTCAGCCGTATGATGGCGAGTTCGTTCATATTGCTGAATACGGCAGTGATACTTTGTCCGTTTTTAGAGGGGCAGCAGCTGCATGCCACTTGGATTCAGTTCTGCCTGATAACATTCCTTTTTCTCTTTATATCATGCTACCAGTATCGTAAGGCTCAGGGAGTGATACTCTATGCCTTCGCCACTATCGGCATCATAAGCCTGACATGTAAGCCCATACTATACTTTGTTCCTCTGCTGTGGCTTCTTATAGGCTATTGTATGGTGACATTCAGTATGAAAATAATGCTGTCTTCGATATTCGGTATCGCTCTGCCATATATGTTTGTCTATTGCTACATTTTGTTGCAAGGGACTGGCGTTGAGGACTGCGAGTTGTTCAATAATTGGTATTTCTGCACACCGTTTAATTTCAAGGGCATACGTCCTGCGGTGATTGTTTCTTACGTTACAGTGAGTGTGTTGTCGCTGTTTGGCTATTATCATTTGATACTGAACGGACACAAAGACCGCGTGCGCACTCGTCTGATGTTCCAGATTTTTGCGATTATCTCTGCCTATTCGCTTGTTATGGCTCTTTTGCAGCCGCTCTACATCATGTCCATGCTGTCTATAGAGACTGTGGCAACGAGCGCCATAATAGGGCATTACATAACGACTACACGGAGCAATATCTCGAATTATTGTACAATAGCAATTCTCTGCCTAACGCTTTTCGTATCAATTTATCATCTTTTCTAATGGAAGAAATTCTTATATCTCTTGGCTATATGGGTATGCTTATAACGGGTTTTATTGCCGGAAGTTTTTTCCCTTTCAGCAGTGAGGCTGTTATGCTTGGCCTTTTGGCCGCAGGTCTTGACCCTATACAGCTCATCATCTGCGGAAGTGTCGGGAATGTTGCCGGTGGCATGTTTAACTATTGCGTTGGCAGACTTGGCAAGCTTGAATGGATTGAGAAGAAGCTTCACGTGAAGAAGGAGGATCTGGACAGGGCGCAGAGGTTCATGGCGGGACATGGCGCATGGATGGGCTTTTTTGCCTTCGTTCCTTTTCTTGGTAGCGCAATAACAATTGCTTTGGGACTGATGCGTGCGAATCTTTTAATATCAATCATCTCAATAACAATTGGCAAGGTGCTTCGATATGTGGTCTTGGTTTATGGTGCGTTGGCATTCACGTAGTAGTGTAACCGGCTTGCCGCTTTCACAAAAGCGAAGCGACTGAAAGAATAACGAAAAATGAAGAGTGAATAGTTTGCTGCCGCACAGACTGTTTATATTCAAACATCGCGGCAGCAAACTATTCATTCTTCACTATACACTATTCGTTAAAATTTACTGTTGAGGTGTTTAAGGGCAGCTTGAACAATGTCGCTGTTTTGGTTCATGATGACATAGTATTCCGTCATAGTCCAGAGGTCTCTTGCCACAAGTGCTTTGAGCTGTAGGGAGAGTGAAGGTGTGGTGATTTGCTTTTCCTCCTCATCTTTTGGCTTTATTTTTTGTTTGTCTGCCTCTTCATATATTTGGTCAATGAGGCTCTGGGGGATGGTGTATCTGCTGTTGAAGTCTCTGAAGTCTTTGTATTGGTTAAGGAGGTTCTTTCTCTCTCGATCGATGTATTTGAGGCTTGCATTGACAATAATGCTTTTGGCGGCAATCATACGGTGGTATTTTGTGTAGTGGAGAGTGTCGAGTGGGACGAAGATGTCAGGCATTATGCCGCCTCCACCATAAACTGTACGGTGCTCTTTGAGGGTGTAGCACTTTAGTGAGTCGTTGAAGTGTATGCTGTCTACGTGCATCAGCTCTCCATTCTTATAGCGTATGTCGATATCTGCATCGTATGCTTTTCTGTTTCCCTTGGTGTATGGCTTCTGTATGCAGCGTCCTGATGGTGTGTAGTAGTGTGCCACGGTAAGTCGTATCATGGACTGGTCGGGCAGTGGTATGGGGCGCTGTACGAGTCCCTTCCCGAATGTTCGGCGTCCTATTATTGTGGCTCGGTCGTGATCTTGCAGTGCTCCCGAGAGTATTTCTGAGGCGGAGGCAGAAAACTCGTTGACGAGTACAATGACTTTTGTATCGGTGAGTTTGCCTTTACTGTCCGCTTTGTAGTCTTCTCTCTTTGTGCGGAGTCCTTCTGTATAGACTATGAGGTCTCCTTTGTTCAGAAACTCATTTGTGAGTTTAACTGCAGTCTGGAGGTATCCTCCACCATTGTCCTGCAGGTCGAGTATGAGATTCTTTATTTTTGTTTGTTTGCTGAGTTTAGATATAGCTTCGTTGAACTCATCGTAGGTAGTGCCGCCAAAGGTGCCTATGCGTATATATGCGGTATTGGGTTGCATGATATAAGCGGCATCTATGGTTGTAACTGGTATTTTGTCGCGGACTATTGTGAAAGATATTGTTTCGTTTACTCCACGCCTGACTACTCCGATTTTCACTTTGGTACCTTTTGGTCCGCGCAGTTTCTTCATAATTTTGTTCCTGTCCATTTTGACTCCGGCTATTGCAGTGTCATTGACGGATATAATGCGGTCGCCAGCAAGCACTCCTGCTTTTTCGGAAGGTCCTCCAGTTATGGTCTGTATTACCATGAGTGTGTCTTCAACCATGTTGAACTGGACACCGATACCGTCAAAGTTTCCTTTGAGTGGTTCGTTCATCTCTTTGACTTCTTCGGGCGTTGAGTATGAGGAGTGGGGATCGAGTTTTTCAAGCATTCCCCGTATTGCATCTTCAACGAGTTTGTTTTCATTTACTGTATCGACATAAAGTGTCGTAACGGCCATTTCTGCCCATTGAAGCTTGCGAAGTGGGGAGTCTTTGCCAAGGTTTATCTGCACTTGTGCATTAAGCTGCCCTACATTAAATAGTATAAGGAGGAGCAGAATCCGGATAACTGGACTGCCGAGCAGGGATATTGAAGAGTTTGTTTTAAACATTTTTACCGTTTATTTTTGGGGAGGAATATGCTAAAAAGCATCGTGCATACAAAAATGCACTTTGAGGTTTATTGTTCCCAATCTTGTGGTCGGTCTTCTTCTATTACAAGGTTGTTTATTACGAAGTTGAGACGCTCTGGTGTGTTTTTCCCCATATAATATTGTAAGAGTTTCTGCACTTGGTCAGTCTTTTGCAGTGTAACCTTTTCGAGTCGCATGTCTTCTCCTATAAAGCCCTTGAACTCGTCGGGGGAGATTTCTCCGAGTCCCTTGAAGCGTGTTATCTCAATGTCCTTGCCTTGAAGTGCTTCTACAGCCTCTTCTCGTTCCTGGTCAGAATAGCAGTAGCGTGTGATGAAGTCGGTCTTGGATGCGAGCTCCTTCTCGGTGAGTTTGTCTTTTGCCTTGACTCTTGTTCTCTTGTTACGCACACGGAAGAGTGGCGTCTGCAGCACATAGACATGCCCCTTCTTTACAAGATCAGGGAAGAACTGCAGGAAGAATGTGATGATAAGTAGTCGTATATGCATGCCATCAACATCGGCATCTGTTGCAACAATGACCTTGTTATATCGCAGTGTGTCGAGTCCCTGTTCAATGTCAAGTGCGGCCTGAAGGAGATTGAACTCTTCATTTTCATAGACTACCTTCTTTGTCAGTCCGAAACTGTTGAGCGGTTTTCCTCGCAGTGAGAATACAGCCTGTGTGTTGGGGTCGCGGCTTTTTGTGATGCTTCCAGATGCGGAGTCTCCCTCTGTGATGAATATTGCACTTTCCTCCTTTCTGTCGTTTTTTGCATCGGAGAAGTGTATGCGGCAGTCACGCAGTTTGCTGTTGTGTAGGTTCGCCTTTTTTGCCCGCTCTTTTGCCATCTTTGCCACTCCTGCCATCGCCTTGCGCGCCTGTTCGCTCTGTGTTATTTTTCGGAGTATTGTCTCTGCTACATCCGGATTCTTGTGCAGGTAGTTATCAACATGCTCTTTTATGAAGTTGCCGACATAGGTGTTGATGCCTATGCCTTCTGGTGCCATTGTCAGCGAGCCGAGCTTAATCTTTGTCTGCGATTCAAACACTGGTTCTTCAACATTGACAGCAATAGCTGCGCTAAGACCTGTGCGTATATCCACTGGTTCAAAGTTCTTTCCCGAGAACTCCTTGATAGTCTTGGCTATATGCTCCTTGAAAGCAGATTGGTGTGTACCGCCCTGCGTGGTGTATTGTCCGTTTACGAAGGAGTAATACTCGTCGCTGTTCTGGTTATCCACGTGGGTGAATGCTATCTCTATGTCTTCCCCGACAAGATGGATAATGGGGTAAAGGGTGTCGGATGTCATACGGTCTGACAACAGATCCGCAAGACCATTTCGCGATGCTATACGCTTGCCATTGTATATTATGGCAAGTCCTGTGTTGAGATACGTGTAGTTGCGAAGCATTTCCGAGACGAATGCTGCAACAAACTTGTAGTTTTTGAATAGGGTGTTGTCCGGTGTGAACGTCACCTTTGTGCCGTTCTCATCTTCTGTGGTTTGCGTTTCGTCTGATTTCAGTTTGCCTTGCTCAAAAACGAGTGTCCTTACCTTGCCATCCCGGAAGGAACTTACTACAAAACTTGAACTGAGGGCATTGACAGCCTTAAGTCCCACACCGTTCAGTCCGACACTTTTCTTGAATGCCTTTGAGTCATATTTTCCTCCGGTGTTGAGCATACTCACCGCTTCCACGAGTTTTCCTTGAGGTATGCCACGCCCATAGTCACGTATTGAAACATGTAGGTCGTCTTCTATATCGACTTCTATCCGCTTGCCGGCATTCATTTTGAATTCGTCGATAGAGTTATCTATCACCTCCTTGAGTAAAACATAAATGCCATCCTCCTGAAGTGATCCGTCGCCAAGTCGACCGATATACATACCTGGTCGTAGGCGCACATGCTCCATATCAGAGAGATGGCGTATATTTTCGTCATCGTAAGTTACGGTTTGAGCATTGTCTGTGCTCAGGGATAAGTCTTGTTCTTCTTTCATTTGCAAAAAATTATTTGTTGAGCACTCTCAGCCAGTTGCCTCCCCATATCTTTTGTATATCCTCGTCGGAGAAGCCTTCCGTAATCATGGGGCGGGTAAGGTTTAGTTCGTCTGAAGAATCTGCATAAC
>JABUUG010000098.1 GCA_021443285.1 Bacteroidaceae bacterium | reverse complement strand
TACATCACCCAGTGGAGCTATGGCATCAGTGAAACATGGACGCTGCTTGTTCCTAATGCGAAGGGCGGTGCGAGTGTCCCAATGTCAGAAAGTGCCGTGGCTATGAAGAAGGCAGACCCGCAGTTCCAGCAGGTATATGACCAGTTGCCGCAGTATTGGGGCGACCAGCCTGGTACGGCAGGTCCAGTATATGTGGGAGCGTTTGTCTGCATGTTGTTTATACTGGGTCTGATAATAGTAAAGGGCGCGATGAAGTGGGCATTGCTTGCTGCAACCATAATAAGCATACTGCTCTCTTGGGGAAGGAATTTCATGCCGCTGACAGATTTTTTCATAGACTATTTCCCCCTCTATTCAAAGTTCAGAACTGTTGCTTCGATTCTTGTGATAGCAGAGTTCACTATTCCTCTGCTTGGAATGATGGCATTGAAAAGGATTGTTGATGCACCAGACTGTTTAGGAAAAAATTACCGTAACTTGTGGATAAGTTTCGGCATTACAGCAGGTTTTGCGATACTGTTTGCTCTCAGTCCGAGTGTTTTGGGAAATGTGATTAGTGCCAGTGAGATGTCGATGATGAGCAGAATACCAGAGGAATATCGTCTGGGGATTATTGCCAATCTAACGGAAATGCGCATGGCAGTATTGAAGGCAGATGCATGGCGTTCGGTCATCATAATAGTAATAGGCACAGATATCCTCTTCGCCTATAAACGTAATATCCTGAAACAGAATTTGATGGTCGGGGGACTTATTGTGCTCTGCCTTTTTGATATGTGGCAGGTAAACAAGCGTTATCTGAACGACGAAATGTTTGTGGAACCATCTGTAAAGGAAACACCTCAGGAAATGACTGATGTTGACAAACAGATACTGGCGGACAAGAGCGACTGCGGAAACTACCGAGTGCTGAACTTTGCCTCAAACACATTCAACGAGAATGAGACATCGTACTATCATAAGAGCATTGGGGGGTACCATGCTGCAAAGCTCCAGCGATATCAGGACATGATAACTCACTACATTTCTCCAGAGATGAGCAAGACGATGATGGCACTTTCCACAGCACCCGACGGCATAGAGTCAGTTAACGCCGATAGTGTGATGCCAGTGCTCAATATGCTTAACATGCGCTATATGATTTTGCCATTGCAAGATGGAAAGACTATCGCCATGAAGAACCCTCATGCCATGGGCAACGCATGGTTTGTAAGCAAAGTGGATTTTGTGGAAGATGCTAATCAGGAGATAGCTGCTCTTGGAAAGATAAACCTGCATAACACAGCAGTTGCAGACAAGAAATTTGCAGATATACTGAAATGCAAGGCAGACACGGCCATAAAGGGTGAGGCAAAAATAACATCTTACGCCCCGAATCACTTGACATACGATGTGAAAACCAACAAGGAAGGCGTGTTGGTTTTCTCGGAAGTTTATTATCCTGAATGGACAGCAACGATTGACGGCAAGGAAGTTCCTGTTGGAAGGGTAAACTATATCCTGCGAGCCATTGTTGTGCCAGAGGGTAACCATAAGGTTGAACTCATGTTCTATCCAAAGAGCATTGACACCACAGAGACGATTGCCTACATAGGATATGTCCTGCTGATACTCACGTTTATTGCACTTGTGATAGACACCGCCCGACAGCGTAAGAAACAGTGAATGACGCAAATATGAAGCTGACCACTCCCGTTGACATCAAGCCATCTTCCATCAAACTGCAACCTTCAGACAGGCTGCTGTTTGTAGGTTCATGTTTTGCAGTGGGCATTGGAGAGAGGTTTGTGGAAAACAACTTTCAGGCAGAGGTAAACCCATTCGGCGTGATGTACAATCCTGTGAGTGTATTGCATACTTTGGAGAGAATGGAGGATAGACTACATTCGTTCAACTGGGTAGTGATAACTCTTGGCACAAACCATATCTATCGCGAAAAGGCAACAGGACGTGTTGTAGACAACTGTGAGAAACGTCCCCAAAAACTCTTTCAGGAGGAGGTGATGACGGTGGAGGAATGTACAGAAAGCCTGAAATCAATAGTAAATCTTATTGAAACACAGCATGCAAATGTTATTTTTACAGTTTCTCCCATAAGATACAGGAAATATGGATATCATGAAAGCCAGCTGTCAAAAGCTACTCTGTTGCTTGCCGTGAGCAATGTGCTTGGCGAGAGGGTTTTGTATTTCCCCGCTTACGAGATAATGCTTGATGAGTTGCGCGACTACCGATTCTATGCGCCAGACATGATTCATCCTTCAGATCAGGCTGTGGATTATATCTTTGAGATATTTCGTGAAGCATTTTTCTCAAAAGATGCAACATACTACTATGAAGAGTTCCAACCTATAAAAAAAGCCCTAAACCATAAAGCGTTTTCTCCAGATTCAAAAGAATATTACACTTTCATTGAAACCACAAAACAGAGTCTTAGGGATTTTGACAAAAAATGGGGGAGGATAAACGATGAATAAGAATAGACGATTCCAGAATCATGTCAATAGTCAAATCATATAAGATTAAACTGTAAATATACAGATGATTTACCAGATAAAGAAAATAGCTTCACTCATCGGTGCACGCCTTTATGGGGAGGGTAGGGGAACGGTGAGCAGGCTGCTTACTGACAGCCGTAGCCTTTCGTTCCCAGAGAGTACGCTGTTTTTCGCTATACACACAAAAAAAAACGACGGGCATAAATTCATACCAGAACTCTATGACAGGGGGGTAAGGAGCTTTGTCGTGGAGAAACTGCCGTCAGATGCTGAAGAGAATTTTCCACATGCATCTTTTCTCCGTGTATCAAGTTCCCTGAAAGCCCTGCAACGCCTTGCGGAACGCCATAGAGATGAATTCTCGATACCCGTCATAGGGATAACCGGCAGTAATGGGAAGACTGTTGTAAAGGAATGGCTCTTTCAGCTTTTATCGCACTACAAGAGAGTAACGCGTTCACCCCGTAGTTGGAATTCACAGATAGGAGTTCCCCTATCCGTATGGCAGATAGAAGACAGTTCCGACATAGCTCTTATTGAAGCTGGTATAAGTTTGCCCGGAGAGATGGATGCATTGCGCGACATCATACAGCCAACGATAGGTATATTGACAAATCTTGGTTCTGCCCATGAAGAGAACTTTCCCTCCAAAGAGCATAAATGCATTGAGAAGCTCAAACTCTTCAAGGACGCAGAAGTCATAATTTGCCCGGAAAACGATGAAACCGTAAACAACTGTCTGAAAAACTTTCAAGGTAAGGCGAAAATAGTCAGATGGTCGAATGCCGCCAGAGAGAAGTTGGAAATACCTTTTACAGACCAAGCTTCCATAGACAATGCCTGTATATGCTATGCCACACTTAAGGAACTTGGCGTGAAGGAAGAAGATATTCTTAATCTCATGAGGCAGCTTGAACCCGTGGCAATGCGTATGGAAGTGAAGGAGGGGAAGCGTGGGCTAACACTAATCAACGATGCACAGAACTCCGACATAATGGCACTTGACATTGCTCTCGCTTTTATGCAGCGCAGGAAGGATGCTAAGGACCGTCGGAAGATATTGATTTTAAGCGACATCCTCCAGACGGGAAAAGAGGCTTCTGAACTCTACAGGGAAGTGTCTCGAATTGCTACAGATCGCGAGGTTGATGTCATCATAGGTATTGGGGAGAGCATCTCTGCTCACCCAAATGTCATTGAGTGTGCAGAAAAGCATTTCTTCAGGCAGACCGAAGAGTTCCTCTGTAGCAGGCTTATAGAAGAGATGTGTAACGACATTGTCCTCATTAAAGGAGCACGACCATATCGTTTTGACCGCATAACAGATGAACTCGAACTCAAGGTCCATGAAACGATACTCGAAGTCAATCTCGGAGCACTTGTCGCAAATCTTAACCACTACAGGGCCTCTATGGCAGAGGGGACAAAACTTGTCGCTATGGTCAAGGCTGATGCATACGGTACAGGTGCTGTCGAGGTCTCCAAAGTGTTGCAGGATCATCGTGTAGACTACCTCGCTGTAGCCGTTGCAGACGAAGGCGTACAACTACGTAAGGCAGGAATCACTGCCAGTATAATCGTAATGAATCCCGAGATGACCGCCTTCAAAACCATGTTCGACCATCGTCTTGAGCCAGAAGTATATAATTTCCGACTGCTCAATGCACTCATTAAGGCAGCCCGCCGCGAAGGAATAACAGACTGGCCCGTACACGTAAAGCTCGACACCGGAATGAACAGGCTCGGTTTCAACCCCGAAACCGAAATGGAGCAACTCGTAGAGACCCTCAAAGGCCAGCAGGCAGTAACACCACGCTCCGTATTCTCCCATTTCGTCGGCGCAGACGATAATTGCTTCGATGAATTCTCCTCCATTCAGTATCAGAGATTCCTTCATGGCAGTACAATCTTGCAGAAAGCCTTTCAGCACAAGATACTTCGCCATATAGACAATTCCGCAGGCATACTTCACTTCCCCCAAAGCCAGATGGAAATGTGTAGGCTCGGCATCGGACTCTATGGAGTCGATAACCGCCACAACACAATCATTAATACCGTTTCAACCCTAAAAACCACAATCTTACAGATACGTAACGTAAAAAAAGAGGAAACAGTCGGATATAGCCGGAAAGGCAAACTCACAAGAGACTCGCGCATAGCCGCCATTCCAATCGGATATGCGGACGGACTCAACCGCCATCTCGGATGCCGCAACTGCTACTGTATAGTCAATGGAAAACCAGCATACTACGTCGGAAACATCTGCATGGATGTCGCAATGATAGACGTTACCGACATACAGTGTAACGAAGGAGACAGCGTCGAGATATTCGGCAATACACTACCCGTAACCGTTCTCTCAGACGCACTACAGACAATACCCTACGAAGTCCTTACATCCGTAAGCCCAAGAGTCAAGAAAATATACTACCAATACTAATGCTGTTGCCAAAATATAAACTGTCATGAAATTTTCACGTAAAAAGAAAATAAAACTCATCATTAAGAGAGCATTCGACATACTCTTCTCCGCACTACTAATCCTCATCCTTGCCCCCTTCCTCGCCATAATGTATCTCATTGTCATGATATGTAATGGCAAACCAGTCGTATTCAAGCAGGAGAGAATAGGCAAGGGTGGGAAACCCTTTACCATATACAAGTTCCGTTCAATGATAGTCGATGCTGAGAAAGACAAACCCGAACTCATGACCGGGGCAAACGAACTCTCAGACCCACGACTCACACCACTCGGCAGCTTTATGAGAAAGCATCATATCGATGAACTCCTCCAGCTCTTCAATGTCATCAAAGGCGACGGGAAGTGCGCGAGCATCGCTGCGGCAAGCATCATCGCCAAGGTCGCGCGCGACCAGCTTATGTGCGAATACGCCCAGCAGTATCCCCAGTACGGCTTCGAAAGCAATAAGGGCTACGGATCGTCCCAGCACCAGGACGCCATTCGTGAGTACGGACTCACTCCCATCCATCGTGCTTCCTTCTGCAGTGCCTTTACGCAGGAAACCCTGTTCTAAGGTGTTGGATTCTCATCAGATTTTCGTAAGGCTGGCGTTAGCTCGGCGTTCGCCCCATGCAGGCTTTTTGCAGGGAATCTGTCAAAAGCGCGG
>JABUUG010000097.1:13291-20184 GCA_021443285.1 Bacteroidaceae bacterium | reverse complement strand
TTCTTTAACTCCTTTAACTTCTTTAACTTCTTTAACTTCTTTAACTCCTTTAACTCCTTAAATATTACTTATTGTTACTCTTATAATACTTTATGAGCTTGGGCACAACTTGCTCGCAGTCGCCTACGATGACGTAGTCGGCGATGCGGTTGATGGGGGCGTTGGGGTCGTTGTTCACGGAGATGATGATGCCCGAATCCTGCATGCCGGCGATGTGCTGTATCTGTCCGGAGATGCCCACCGCGATGTACACCTTCGGGTGAACGGTAACGCCCGTCTGACCTATCTGGCGGTCGTGGTCAGCGAAGCCTGCGTCAACGGCGGCACGGCTTGCGCCCACCTCTCCGTGCAGCTCCTTCGCGAGCTGGAAGAGCATCTCGAAGTTCTCCTTCGAACCTACGCCGTAGCCTCCGGCGACAACGATTGGAGCGCCCTTGAGGTTGTGCTTCGCAGCCTCTACATGGCGGCTGAGCACCTTTACGATATAGTCTTCTGCGGAAGTGTATTTCGTTACGTCAGGATAGACAACCTCGCCCTTGTAGTTCTCGTCGAGCACCTCGCGCTGCATAACGCCTGAACGCACTGTCGCCATCTGTGGGCGGTGGTCAGGGTTTACGATTGTCGCTACGATGTTACCGCCGAATGCGGGGCGTATCTGGTAGAGCAGCTGGTCGTAGTGCTTGCCGGTCTTCTTCTCGTCGTACTCGCCGATTTCAAGCTCTGTGCAGTCGGCTGTCAGACCGCTTGTCAGCGATGACGACACGCGTGGACCGAGGTCGCGTCCGATGACGGTGGCGCCCATGAGGCATATCTGCGGCTGTTCCTCCTTGAAGAGGTTCACGAGGATTGATGTGTGCGGTGCGGATGTGTAGGGGAAGAGATTTGGGGCGTCGAAGCAGAATAGTTTGTCAACACCATAAGGGAGTATCTGGCTCTCCACCTTGCCCTTGATGTCAGTGCCGGCAACGACAGCATGTAGCTGAACGCCGAGAGTGTTGGCGAGCTTGCGTCCCTTTGTAAGCAGCTCCTGTGAAACCTCTGCCACCTGAGCGCCTTCTATTTCTATATATACAAAAACGTTGTTCATATTATCCGATAATCTTTTCGTCCAACAATTCTTTTATCAGGCTGTTGATGTCTTCGTCGGAACCTGTGAGGGTCTTGCTCTCCTTTGCCTGGAAGACGATGTTCTTGATAGCCTTCACCTTTGTGGGTGAACCAGAGAGTCCGCACTGGTTCGGGTCGCCGTCGACGTCGGCCACGCTCCACTGGTTGAGTGTGAGGTACGGCCGCTCGTCGTAGAGCTCCTTGTATGGCATATCCTCTGTGCGTTCCAGCGGCACGATGGCACGCTTGTATTTCATCACGAGCTTGGCGTTGCATGGGCGGCATGGTGCGGCGGAACCGTTCACCGTGATTACTATCGGCATGGGGGCCTCTACCAGTTCGATGCCGCCGTCTATGTGGCGGCGTATGGTCAGTTTGCCGTCTTCGCATTTCTCTATCTCCTCAGCGTATGTAACCTGCGAGAGTCCGAGCTTCTCTGCCACCTGCGGGCCTACCTGCGCGGTGTCGCCGTCGATGGCCTGACGACCGCCGATGACCACATCCACATTGCCGATCTTCTTGATGGCAGTGGCGAGAGCGTAGGAAGTGGCGAGAGTGTCGGCGCCGGCAAAGAGGCGGTCGGTGAGCAACCAGCCGGTGTCGGCACCGCGATAGAGTCCCTGACGGATAATCTCCGCAGCGCGCGGAGGTCCCATTGTCAGAATACCCACAGTAGAACCAGGATTCTGTTCTTTCAGACGGAGCGCCTGTTCAAGGGCGTTCAGGTCTTCCGGGTTGAAGATTGCGGGCAGTGCGGCGCGGTTGATGGTACCCTCCGCGGTCATTGCGTCCTTGCCCACATTTCTTGTGTCCGGAACTTGCTTTGCAAGCACAATAATGTTCATTTTCATGTTATTTTATTAATGTGATGTTCCAAAAAATCGCCGCAAAATTACACATAACACCACTGTTATGTGCAAAAAGCGATGTGTTTTGTTTGCACTATCTGTGCATTCTTGACTTTTTTGTGCATTCAATCGCCTTTTTATCAATCAGATAATGTATCTTTGCCCACGGATTTACTTGGTGAATAGTGAAGATAATATGCCCTCCCCGCCTTGCTATATCGTAGAAGAACAGCTGCTTCGGCGCAACCTTTCGCTGATAAAGGATGTGGCGGAGCGCGCCGATGTGGAGGTAATACTGGCGTTCAAGGCGTTTGCGCTGTGGAAGACATTCCCCATTTTCCGCGAATATATAAGCCACACCACCGCCAGTTCGCCCTACGAGGCACGCCTTGCATACGAGGAGTTCGGCAGCTATGCCCACAGCTATTCGCCGGCATACACCGAAGACAACTTCCCCGAGTTCCTCAGATGCTCCAACCATATCACCTTCAACTCCCTCTCGCAGTTTGCGCGCTTCTATCAGCAGACGCTCGCCGCCGACCATCCCGTCAGCTGCGGCATCCGCGTCAACCCCGAATATTCAGAGATAGAGACGGAGCTATACAACCCCTGCGCCCCCGGTAGCCGCTTCGGAGTGACCAGCGACAGTCTGCCCGACCAGCTGCCCGAAGGCATCCGCGGCTTCCACTGCCACTGCCACTGCGAGGACGACTCCTACACACTGGAGCGCACGCTGGAGCATCTGGAGGCGAAATACGGCAGGTGGTTCGCTCAGCTGAGATGGCTGAACCTTGGCGGCGGACACCTCATGACACGCCGGGACTACGACACCGGGCATCTCATCTCGCTGCTGAACGCCCTGCACAGCCGCTACCCGCATCTGCGCATCATCCTCGAGCCAGGTTCCGCCTTTGCATGGCAGACGGGAACGCTCGTGGCGCATGTGGTGGATATAGTGGAGAACAATGGCATAAAGACCGCCATACTCGACGTGAGCTTTGCCTGCCACATGCCCGACTGCCTCGAAATGCCTTACCAGCCCGAAGTGAGGAACGCCCGTATATGCCGCGATGGGGAGAACGCCCCTAATATCTATCGCCTTGGCGGGAACTCCTGCCTGTCAGGCGACTTCATCGGCTGCTGGCAGTTCGACCACAGGCTGGAGACAGGCGAGGAGATAGTCTTCGAGGACATGATACACTACACGACAGTGAAGACCCACATGTTCAACGGCATACCGCATCCGGCAATAGCCATAAGGCGTATGGACGGAACGACGGAACTTCTGCGCGAGTTCACCTACGAGGACTACAAGCTGCGCATGGATTGATATTTCACAGAAACCAAAAACATAACAGATATGCTGCCCAGTACCATACTTAGAGACATTGAGAAGACAGCCATACAGAACGGGCTGTTTGTGATGGGGCTCAAGGATTTCCCGAAGCTTGCCGAGACGACGGCGAGGGCATTTGACGGAGACCCGCTGTTCACCCACATGAAGAAGGACGCCACCTTTGAGCAGGTGAGGCATCATGCGCTCGTAACCTTCAAGACGCTGGTAAACCATTCCATAGTGTTGTCGTGCAACGACAAGTGCAACGACTACATAGTGGTGTGCGAGCCCGGCTTCAAGACCATCAAGACCATGTCGTACATCCTCAGCGGTGGACTGAAGACGGTGTTCGACTACGGCATAGGCGGAGCGTTAAGAATGATAAACTATGAGAGCTACGCTACAGGGATGAGGAAGAAGTTCACGGGCTTCAACGACCTCTACCTCTACCAGCTCGCCACAAATCCGGACTTCCAGAGCCAGGGCAACGGCACCCGCCTGCTTGGCTTCGCCACGAGGTTCGCAAGGCGTATGGAGCTGCCCTGTTATCTTGAGACCCACACACAGAAGAATGTGGATTATTACTGCAAGCGCGGCTTCCGGCTGGTTGCGGAAGAGCCTCTGCCGGGATCAGACGGTGTGATACACCGCTCCATGATTTGCGACAAGTGATACGCAAAATAAGAAACCCCGGAGGCTGCGTGCTTCTGAGGGCAATAAAAAAAATAAAGTCAGGCATGAGCATCAGCACTCAGCCTGACTTTTTTTTTGCGTTGAAAACGCGGGGTGTAAAGTGGTTGTGTTTTTCTATTTCCTGTATCCACACTTCGGGCATACGCCGTCAGCATTCAGCGAGATACCGCAGAGAGGGCAGCGGTCGATGTCGTTCTTCGTGGTGAACTCCGCACAGGCGGCGTTCACACCACTGGTGAACGTAATCTTGGCGATGTTGAGCTTGTCTTTCAGCAGGTCATAGACAATCTTTATCATGCCCTCAACAGTCATGGTCTCTTTCGTTACCACGAGCCGCGAGTCGGGGTAGGCAGTGGCAAGCGGTGTGCGGAACGCCTCGCCCTTCATCTTGTTCTGCGGATGGCCGTCTTTCAGTCCGGTCTGCTCATAGACTTCAAGGACAGCCGGGAGCAGCGGGTCGTCCTCCCGGAGGATTAGCGCGTGGTCAAAGTTCTTGAGCACGTCCCATGCCACCTTCTGGATTTCGTTGCACGGATATACCATGTTTACGCCCTCGTTGATGGTGTCCTCCACCTCGATTGTCAGGACGCCGGTGTGGCCGTGGAGATACTGGGCTTCTCCCTGGAAGCCGTAGAACCTGTGTGCATACTGCAGGTCGAATGTTGTTAAACTTCTCATAGCATTTCGTGTTTTTAAGTGATTAAAGATTTGGTTTGGGCTGTAACGTTACATTTGTTATTAAATATCCTTAGGACTCATCGTAATCTGTATCTGTATCCTGTCTATATCCTTTATTTCCGGTCGCTTTGCGCTGATGTATTCGCGCACCATTTCTGAGAGTTCGTCGTCGCAGAGGTCCACTATGTTGGTGCCGTTGAACACGTGGTGGTGCTCCTTTGTGGTGATGTCGTAGTAGCAGTCGCCCGTTTCGGGGTGGCAGACGAGGGTGAGCAGTCCGACGGAGCAGAAGGATTCCAGTACGCGGTAGACCGTGGAGAGCGTCATCGCATTGTGGTGTCCCTTCATGTATGCCACTATCTCTTCAAGGCGCGCATGGCGCAATGCCATCATGGCTTCATATACTGCCTGCCGCTGGGGTGTGAGCTTCAGCCCCGCTTTCTTTATGTTTTCTACGCTGTACATACCGTTTCTTTTGTTTGATGATGCAAAGTAAATGCTAAAAATTCGCATTTGCAATTATTTATGAATAAAAAGGATTTGTTTTGAAAATAATTGATGTATGTCGCCCTTTGTGGGGGAGGGAGGATTTCGGAGCATTGACAGAAGTGGTGTGGATGTTCATAAAATGCTGATAGTGAGAAAATAAGTTGCTCTTTTTGTTTGCACCATTAGCCATAAAACCGTAATTTTGCCCGCGATTTGTTTACAAAAGAAACTATATCTTAATCTCTCAAGCGATAAGAATGAAGAAATGGACTGTTGACGATGCCGCCGAGATGTATAACATCAAGGGCTGGGGAGCATCTTATTTCAGCATCAACGAGAATGGGCATGTGGTGGTGACACCGAAGAAAGACAGTGTGGAGGTGGATCTGCGCGAACTGGTTGACGAACTGTCCATACGCGACATAGCCTGCCCCGTGCTGCTGCGATTCCCGGACATCATCGACAACCGCATAGAGAGCATGTCGAACTGCNGCGGCAGTGCCGTTCATGATGCTGCGTTTCCCTGCCATCATAGACAATCGCATCGAGAACATCTCCACCTGCTATGCAAAGGCAGCAAAAGAATACGGCTTTCAGGGGCAATGCTTCTCCGTATTCCCGATAAAAGTCAATCAGATGCAGCCTGTCGTAGAGGAGATTGTGGCGCACGGCAAGAAATACAATCTCGGACTGGAGGCTGGCTCGAAGCCTGAGCTGCACGCCGTACTCGCCGCCAACACCAACGAGGACACGCTCGTGATATGCAACGGCTACAAGGACGCGAGCTTCGTGGAGTTGGCTCTCTTGGCGCAGAAAATGGGCAAGAGGGTGTATCTCGTGGCGGAAAAGCTGAACGAGCTGAACATCATAGCCTCCATATCGAAGCGGCTGAACGTGCGGCCGAACATAGGCATAAGGATAAAATTAGCATCGTCGGGCAGCGGGAAATGGGAGGAGAGCGGCGGCGACGCCAGCAAGTTCGGACTCGTTTCGAGCGAACTGCTCGACGCCCTCAGCATACTGGAGAAGAACAATCTGCAGGACTGCCTGAAGCTGATACACTTCCACATAGGTAGCCAGGTGACGAAGATACGCCACATAAAATCGGCCATACTCGAAGCGTCGCAGTTCTATGTGCAGCTGCGCAAACTGGGCTTCCCCATAGAGTTTGTGGATGCCGGCGGCGGACTGGGAGTTGACTACGACGGCACGCGCTCGGCAAGCAACTGCTCAAGCGTGAACTACTCGATGCAGGAGTACGTGAACGACGTGATATACCAGATAATGCTCGCCGCCGACAAGAACGAACTGCCCCACCCGAACATCATAACCGAGAGCGGCAGGGCACTGTCTGCCCACCACTCGGTGCTGATAATGGAGGTGCTGGAGCACGCCGAGCTGCCGGAAATGCCCGAAGAATGGGAGGTGGGCGAGGACGACCACCAGCTCGTGAAAGACCTATACGAGATATGGGACAACCTGACGCAGCGGTCGGCACTGGAGAGCTGGCACGACGCACAGGAGATACGCGACGAGTCGCTGCGTATGTTCTCATACGGCATAATCGACCTGAAGACAAGGGCGCACATTGAGAAGCTCTACTGGAGCGTAACGCGAGAGATAAGCAACATAGCCTCGCACAGCAAGCGCCTGCCCGAAGAGCTGTACGGCGTACACAAACTGTTGGCAGACAAATACTTCTGCAACTTCTCGCTGTTCCAGTCGCTGCCCGACTCGTGGGC
>JABUUG010000097.1:9150-10682 GCA_021443285.1 Bacteroidaceae bacterium | reverse complement strand
AAGTAGAAGTCGTACATGTCGCCGCCAATCTCCTTTGCCGACCTGAGGAAAGCGTACAAATCAACTTTAGAAGAAGACTCAGCCTCCGGGAACTTTGTGGGGAGCATGGACATCTGTATGTCGTGGGCGATGGACAGCTCCTTCTCTATGGTCTCTCTTGCCGCGGTCTCTTCGGCAATCCGTTTTATGTTCTTCTGCAGCGACAGGCGCATGTTTTCGAGTGCCTCGCCGAGTATCTGCCGTTCGTCGTAGCTCTTCTCTATAAGTAGCGGGGTGTCGAAATCGCCTGAGGCTATGTTCTCCGAAGCCTTTGAATAGCTGCGGATAGCTCGCGTCATGCGTCTCAATATCAAACCGAGTGTCAGCATCGCGATGACGAACATTCCGAAGGTGAACTTCGTGGCCAGACTGATGCTGCTCGTAATCTCCTCGTCCAGTACGGAAATCGGGCGGCCGTGCATTACCGTCAGTCCGGTGTAAGGCTCGTGGAATGTGGAGAAGACATACCTTACCCCGTCGTATTCCGCAGTATTCATTTCAAAGCGTACAAAATCCTCCAGCCACTTGATATTGATGTTGAAGTCTGGCTTGTTGTCATTCCTCACATCATTAAAGATGCGGCGGAACTCTGCGGATGCCTTCTTGTCTTTGCTGCACGGCGTGTTCATGCGCATCTTGGGGTCGGGGTGCATCAGGTACACGCCGCTGGTGGAAAGGGCGAACACCACATTCCCGTTCCCCATGTCGGGCATGTTGTTCAGGCAGCTCAGCAGCTCATACAGCCTTACGGTGGTGGTGATAAAGGCGTAGTGCCTGCCCGTTTTGTCGTAGTAGGGTGTTACGGCTGTTACCAGCGTGTCGGTGGCATTGGTGAATGGTTCAAGGAAGTCTATCTTCTTGATGGTCAAGGTGTCTATTCGCGATGGTATGCTGCGTGCATTCTTTATCGTGCTGAACTCGTAGTTGACGCTGTCCTTCTTGACAGCCTTGTACATCATGACCGATGTTACGCCGTTCTTCTTGTTGGGCAGCAGTGTTACCGACGCTTCCTGGATGAACTCTCCGCGCAGCATGTCCGCCAGCAGAGCCTCCTCGTCCGTCTCGTTCCTCCATAGTTTTATCAGCGGCGTCTCATGCCATCTTATGTTCTCCTGTATCTGGTAGAGGTTCGCCATAACGCTGTCCGACATCTGCGACGACAGCAGTTTGGTGCGCTGCTCCTCAACCGAGGCGGTGCTAAGCAGGGCTCCCATGGACATCACCAGAATGGTAACACAAAAGACTGCACTGAACAAAATAGCTACACACAGCAGCAGTCGTGCGGTAAAGAAGGGTATAAATCGCCAGTACCAGGGGTGTGTAGTCATGAAATTTTGAGTCTTGGTTTATCTTTTTAACTATTCGTTAAAAGCTGCTATTGCCCTTGCCACAGTCATTGCCGTTGTCCAGCACGCCTGGAAGTTGAATCCGCCGGTGATGCCGTCGATGTCAAGCACCTCGCCGGCGAAGAACAGCCGTGGGACGGTGCGGCT
>JABUUG010000097.1:5452-9137 GCA_021443285.1 Bacteroidaceae bacterium | reverse complement strand
GTGTTCGGGTTCACTGAAAGCAGCGACACGCCGCCAGCCGTAACGAACTCGTCCTTGTATTTGTAGCGCGACGTTACGGTGTAGGTGTCGTTAGTGAGAGCCTCCACTATTATATTAATGTGTCTGCGCGTGAGGGAGTTGTAGGTTATGCCGTGCGCGTATTTCTTCAGGGCTTTCGACATGATGTGCTGCCACAGGCGCGACTGTATCTGGGGGAATGCGCTGGTGGAGACATCCTTCCGTGGGTTCTCGTTAATGAACGCCGTGAGCATCATCTCCGCCTCTTGCTGGTTGCACGCCAGCCAGTTTATGCTGACCTGTGTCTTGTAGTCGTGCTCGTTCAGATAGCGTGCGGCATGGCTCGACAGCTTCAGTGTCGCCGGTCCGCTTATGCCCCAGTGTGTCAGCAGCAATGCCCCCGATGCGGAGAACTTCGTGCCGGGAATCCTCAGCACTGCTGGCTCCACCACTATGCCCATCAGCCGGCAGAGCGACTCATCGTCCACAGACAGCGTGAACAGCGACGGCACGGGCGTTATCATTTCATGCCCCATCGCCTGAAGGTCTTCATACAGGCTGCCGCTGTCTTCCTCACTGTTGGACGTCCTGCATCCGCCTGTGGTCAGGCATACATAGTCATATCCGTCCATTAACCGCTTTACGGACTCCACCCGACAGCCATACCTTATGCTGATGCCGTATCTCTCAATACGTTTCAGCAGGGCGTCGATTACAGTCTGCGAGTTTTGCGTTACAGGGAAGAGGCAGTTGTCCGTCTGCGTTACGAGGCTCACTCCGTGTTCCGTCCACCAGTTGTGTGTCTGTTCAGGCGAGAATGACTTGAACAGCCTCTTCATCAGCTTGTCGCCCCGCGGATACACATCTTTCAGGCTGGCGGCATCGGCGAACGAGTTGGAGATGTTGCATCTTCCTCCGCCCGACACCTTCACCTTCCTGAGCGGCTTGTCGCCCGCCTCGAAGACGGTGATATCCATATCGGGTACGGACTCTTTCAGGCTGACGGCAAGAAAACATCCTGCCGCCCCTGCGCCGACAATCGCGGTTTTGGGCATGGGAAGGTGTATTAGTTTTAGGGGATTCTCTTTGGAGTTAAAGGAGTTAAGGGAGTTAAGGGAGTTAAAGGAGTTAAAGACATTACTCTACAAGTTCTTAATACATATCGTTCTCTGGAGATAAGACATACGTCTTTAACTCCCTTAACTCCTTTAACTCCTTTAACTCCTTTAACTCCAAGTCCCCCTCCTCTAACTCCAATTATAAGCTATACCTCCTTGCCGATGATTCCCAGCTTGGTATCCTCAAGGAACTTCACTATCTCCTGTATCTCCGGGCTGTCAGGCACCTGCTGCTTTATGGAGAGGATGGAGTCGAAGGTGGAGTTCTGTCCCTGGAACAGCAGACGGTAGGCGTTGGCTATGTGTGCCTGAACCTTCTCCGGGATATGGAAGTGTGAGAGGTGTTCAGCGTTTGTGCCGCCGAAGCGTGCCGGGGCGTCGGTGGCGATGATGTATGGCGGCACGTCGTGGCTTATGCGGCAGCCGCCCTGTATCATTGTCCGTGTGCCGATGCGTGCGCCCGGATTGACGATACAGCCGGAAGAGAATATCGCGGCGTCCGCAATTTCCACGCAGCCCGCAATCTTCGTGCCGTAGCCAAGCACGCAGCCGTTGCCTATGATGGCGTCGTGCGAGATATGCACGCCCTCCATTATGAAGTTGTTGTTGCCGATGACGGTCTTGTCGCCCTTGTATGTGGCACGGTTTATCACCACATTCTCGCGTATGATGTTACCGTCGCCGATTACCAGCTCCGTTGCGTCGCCGGTGTAGTTGAAGTCCTGCGGGATGGCGCTGAGCACTGTGTTCTGGAACACCGTGTTGTTCTTGCCGAGGCGTGTGCCGTTCAACACGTTCACTCCGGGATAGAGCACACAGCCCTCGCCAATCTCCACATCGTCCTCGATATATACAAACGGGTATATCTCCACGCCCGTGGCTATCTTTGCCTTGGGCGATATAACTGCTTTGTCAGAAATCATTTTGAACCTCCTCCTAATGCTTGATAAAGTGAAACAATAGCCTGCATCTTGCTCATGTCGTCGGAAATCTTCGAAATTTTGGCGTTGAGAAGCGACTGCTGGGCAGTGATTACCTCAAGGTAGTTGCTCGAACCGAGCTTGAACAGGTTCTTGGTGTATTCCACATTCTTCTCGTAGGCGTCCACCTGCTTCTGGTCGAGCACCTGCTTCTCTGCCGAGGCGTTGTACTGCACGAGTGCGTTGCTCACCTCGCTGCCGGCCGTGAGTATGGCGTGTTCCCATTTGTTGTATGCCTGCTGGTAGAGGTCTTTTGCCACCTTCAGCTGTGCGATGAGCCTGCCGTTCATGAACAGCGGCTGTGTCAGCGATGCCACTGCACTGGCGAGTATTGACCCCGGATTTATAATAGAGCCGGCCAGGTTGGTGAATGCTCCCTGGGCGCTGATGGTCAGGCTGGGGTAGAAGGCCGAGCGCGCCTTGTTCACATCGTAGAAGCAGGCTGCGAGGTTCATCTCGTAGGCATGCACGTCAGCACGGTTGGCAAGCAGCTGGAGACCCACTCCGCAAGAGAACTTCTCAGGCAGATGCTGGTCTTCTATGCGTCCGCGCTGCACAAAGCCCGCCGGTCTGCCGAGCAGCAGGGAGAGCGAGTTCTCCACCTCGCGTATCTGGCGCTTCATGTCGACGGTCTTCGACTGCACGCTGTAGTATGCGGCCTCCGCGCTCTGCACGGAAGTCTCGCGTGTGCGTCCCAGTGTCTTCATCTGCTTCATCATGTCCCATGTGTCCTTGGTGAGAGCTTCCATCTCGCCGAGTATCTCAAGGTCTTTGTCGAGGCAGAGCAGTGTGTAGTACATGTTTGCCACAGCAGCGATGAGCCTTGTCTGCACAGCCACCTGCGCGTCCTTCGAGGCAAGGAACGTCATCTGTGTGGAACGTTTCAGGTTGAGCACACCTCCGAAGAGGTCGATGGTCCACGATGCCTGCAAGGGGAAGGAGTACGACTGTGTCGCCTTACCGAAGTCCCACGAGCTCACGGTGCCCGACCCGCCTATCTGGAAGGTTGGTATAAACGCCAGCTTCGCCATTTTCAGCTGCGACTCCACCATGTGTACGTCCAGTGCGGCGTTCTTTATGTCGGGGTTATGCTCCAGACACTCCTCGATGAGGCGTTGGAGAACAGGGTCGGTGAACACCTCGCGCCACGGCAGGTCGCCGAAGTTGCCGTCGGTGTTCAGCAGCAGTGTGTCGCCCAGAGATACGGGGTCGCGTATGATGCCCGCTGTGTTCACGTCCGGACGCTCATATTTTGTGTATAGTCCGCAGGAAGAGAGAAGCCCGCAGCACAGTATGCCGATAAGCCCCAGCTTCCGCCCCCCACGCAGGGGGATAGTATAAACGATTCGCTTGATATTCATATATAATTTCTGTTTTTTTAGAAGTTAAGGGAAGTTATGCGCCTGTGGCGCGGAAGTTAAGGGAAGTTAAAGGACATTAGTCCTTGATATTAAAGCATGTACATCCCTCTATTTCCGCTATTTTGCAGCATAATTTCCCTTAACTTTCCATCAAAAAAGCCCTGAAGCCGCACAGTTTTTGCCGCTTCAGGCAATAAAACACAATACC
>JABUUG010000097.1:0-4457 GCA_021443285.1 Bacteroidaceae bacterium | reverse complement strand
CGAGCTTGCCGTAGGAGTTGAAGTTTGAGGAATACATACCGCCGAAATATCCCTGCATGGTGGAGATGACCGTCTTTGGCGATATGCCGTTCTGCTTGCACTTGGCGTTGTTCACCTCCACGAGATACTGCGGATATGTAGGGTTGAACATCGTCATGGCGTTCGAGATTTCCGGACGCTTGTTCAGCTCGGCAAGGAACTTCTGCGTGGTCTCGAAGAACTTCATGATGTCGCCGCCCGTGCGGTCCTGCATCGTGAAGGTGATGCCGTTGGTGAGCGAGAAGCCCGTAACCATAGGAGGCTGGAAGGCGAGAATCTGCGAACCCTTTATGGCACCCGTCTGCTTGTATATCATTCCCAGAACCATGTTCGACGACTCCGTTACGGAACGGTCGGCAAAGTCCTTCAGACGGATGATGAATGTAGCCATGTTGGTACCCATACCACCGATGAACGAGTAGCCGGCGATACAGAGGCGGGCGTCAACGGCGGGGTTGTTGCCTATCATCTCATCCACCTGCATCGCCACCTTCTTTGTCTCCGTGAGCGATGTGCCAGGAGGTGTGGCGATGGTTACGAAGAGCGTACCCGTATCCTCGTTAGGGATAAGGCCGGTCTTGGTGAACTGCGACGTGATGCCGAGGGCTGCAATACCTATTATGAGCACAATGACGGTGAGGCTCTTGCGGTCGATGAAGAAGCGCACCACCTTCTTGTACTTCTCAAGCATGGCGTTGTAGCTGGCGTTGAAGTTGGAGTAGAACTTGTCCAGCACGCCCATCTTCATCTCGTTGCCATGCTCGTCCTTCGGTTTCAGGAAGATGGAGCAGAGCGCCGGAGAGAGCGTCAGCGCGTTCACCGCCGACAGCACGATGGATATGGCGAGCGTTATACCGAACTGCTGGTAGAATGTACCTGCCGTACCGCCGATGAACGACACGGGGATGAACACCGAAGCCATAACGAGCGTGATGGAAACGATGGCGCCGGAGATCTCGTTCATCGCGTCGATGGAGGCCTGACGTGCCGACTTGTAGCCCATATCGAGCTTGGCGTGCACCGCCTCCACCACCACTATGGCGTCGTCCACCACAATGGCTATGGCAAGCACCAGGGCGGAAAGTGTCAGAAGGTTCAGGGAGAAGCCTATGAGGTTGAGCACGAAGAACGTACCGATGAGCGACACTGGCACCGCAATGAGCGGGATGAGTGTGGAACGCCAGTCCTGCAGGAAGATGAGCACCACGAGGAACACGAGGAAGAAAGCCTCGAACAGCGTCTTCACCACCTCATGGATGGAGGCGTTGAGGAAGAGCGTTACGTCCTGCATGTACTCTATCTTGAGTCCCGGCGGGAAGTTCTTCTCCAGGTCTGCGAGTGTTGCCTTCGTCCTCTTCACCACGTCTGTGGCGTTAGAGCCTACCATCTGGCTGATCATCATCATGAAGGCAGGCTTGTTGTTGAGGATGGTGTTGATGGTGTAGTAGAGCTGTCCCATCTCCACACGTGCCACATCCTTCACGCGCAGCACATTGCCGGCGGCGTCGGCGCGGATTATCATGTCGCCGAACTCCTCCGGTGTGGTCAGACGGCCGGTGTAGCGCATGGAGTACTCGTACTGGTTCTCGCTGAGCTCGCCGAAGCTACCCGGCGCACCTTCTATGTTCTGCTCGGCAAGTACTCCGGCTATGTCGGACGGAATGAGGTTCTGCTCCTTCATCTTTGCGGGGTCGAGCCACAGACGCATGGTGTATGACTTCAGACCCATGGCGTCGCAGTCGCCCACACCCTTCACACGCTTGATGGCAGGGATGATGTTGATGTCGGCATAGTTGTTCAGGAACTTCTCGTCGTACTGCCCCTCCGTAGATGTTACACCCACGATGAGCAGCGTTGATGTCTGGCGCTTCTGCACCGACACACCGCCCTGCGTTACCTCAGACGGCAGCAGCGCGAAAGCCTGCGACACGTGGTTCTGCACGTTCACCTGCGCCATGTCGCCGTTGTAGCCCTGCTCGAAATACACCGTGATAGAGGCGGAACCCTGGTTGGATGCGGAGGATGTCATGTAGGTCATGCCTTCCACACCGTTGATAGCCTCCTCCAATGGGGCAAGCACCGACTTCTGCACCGTCTCGGCACTCGCACCCGGATACTGCGCACGGACGAAAATTGTTGGGGGCGCAATGTCAGGATACTGCTCGATAGGCAGCGAGACAAGGCCTATAAGACCCAGGATTACTGTCATGATAGAGATTACCGTTGACAGCACCGGGCGTTTGATAAATATCTCTACACTCATCTTTTACTTTCCTTTCATTGCTTTTGCGAACTCCTCCGGGTTGTCCTGCGACTTTGCCAGGTCGGCGTTTGCCTTGAGCTTCTTTTGGTAGTCTGCCTCGCTCTGCGTCCTGATTTCCATGCCGTCGGTGAGCGAGTTCACACCGTTGATGACAATCTTGTCGCCAACCTTCAGACCTTTGGTTACTACATAGTTCTTTCCGTCGTTGTTGGGAGCAACCTCTATCTCGGTGTATTTCACCTTGTTGCCTGCACCGACGATATACACATAGTGCTTCTCCTGCACCTCTACGCAGGCGTCCTGGGGGATGATGACGGCGGCATCCTGCTTCTCAGGGATTATGATCTGTCCGGCACCGCCCGACTTCAGCAGACCCTCTCCATTCGGGAACACAGCCTTTATCTGCACAGAGCCTGTAGCCTCGTCGATGACTCCCGAAATGGCCTCTACGCGGCCCAGGTGGTTGTAAACCGTACCGTCGGCAAGCAGCAGCTGCACACTGGGGAACGCCTGAACGGCGCCCTTGGAGCTGCCGGCACGCTTCTGTATCTCCATTGCCTGCTTCTCAGAGAGCGAGAAATAGACGTACATGCTCGAATTGTCGGCAACGGATGTGAGGGGTTTGTCTGCGGCACTTACGAGCGCACCCACCTTGAACGGCAGTGTGCCCACAACGCCCGATGCAGGGCTCTTCACATAGCAGAAGTCCAGTGTCTGCTTGGCTGCGGCGTAGGCGGCCTTTGCCTGCTGCACGCCGGCCTGTGCCGTGCCTAACGCGCTCTTGGCTGCCTCGCACTGGCTCTTGGCTGCCTCGTATGTGTTGCGCGAAGTCTGCAGCTCGTAGTCGCCTATCACGTTGCTGGCGTGAAGCTGCTTGGCGTTGTCATACGAGAGTTTTGCAGTGTTCAGCTGGGTCTGCGAGGTGCTGATGGCGGCCTGTGCCTGACGCACGCCGGCCTCTGCCGACTCTATGGCGGCCTGTGCCTGGTTCACCTGTGCCTTGTAGGTCTCGTTGTCAATTTCGAAGAGCATCTGGCCCTTGCCTACACGCTGACCTTCCTTTACGTGGATTTTCGTGATGAAGCCAGCAATTTTCGGATGGATGTCCACATCCTGGATACCCTTGATGGTGGCAGGATACTTCTGGGAAGTCTCCGACACCTGTGGGGCAATAGTTCTCACAGCGTACTCGTTGTCGCTGAAGTCCGGTTTGGTCTGCTGTCCGCCGCCGCAGGACAACAGCAGGGCGGCAGACGAAACAATCATTGTTAGTACCTTTTTCATAAATCTTCAGTAAAAAATATATATAAAATTTCGCGCAAAATTAACCATTATTTTTGCCGATTTCGGTCTTTCAGGCCTTCTCGCACCAGTTTTTTAACAAAGTTTTACGTTAATGTCAAGTCCTTTTAACAAACTTTAACCCAAAATAACACGCAAAAACACGCTCGGCATTGTCCGTTAAACGCAAAAACAGTCGTACCTTTGCGGCAAAAATACCGCGAAGTTACTCCCGCTCGGCAACTCAAGCAGGCTTGATTGCACTCGCTTAACCGTAACTTTGCGGCAACTTCTGACTTAGAACCCTAAAACCACAATAACCATGAACAACAATTTCACAGCCGACGATGTAAGGTTTATGCAGATGGCGGCACAACTTGCGGAAGACAACATCGACACTGGCGGCGGACCTTTCGGCGCAGTCATCGTGCGCGATGGAAAACTGCTTGCAACAGGAGCAAACAGAGTAACGGCAAACAACGACCCCACGGCACACGCCGAGGTGATGGCGATACGCGAGGCGTGTGCAAAACTGAACACCTTCAGCCTGCGCGGCACCACTATTTACAGTTCCTGCGAGCCATGCCCGATGTGCCTCAGCGCCCTCTATTGGGCTGGCGTGGACAAGATAATCTACGGCAACACCCAGGCAGACGCCGACGCCATAGACTTCTCCGACGAGTTTCTCTACAAGGAGCTGTCGAAGCCACAGGCAGACCGCCGGCTACCCTGCCTCCACATGCCCAACGACTTCACCATCCGCGCCTTCCGCAAATGGGCTGACAAGGAAGACAAGATAGCGTATTAGCAATCGTTAAGGTGGGTTCTATAAATTAGCTTGAGGCATTTTGAGAGTTTTTATTGAGCAGATTAA
>JABUUG010000096.1:12117-15733 GCA_021443285.1 Bacteroidaceae bacterium | reverse complement strand
TATTCTTGCTCTGGCAAGCGGCAAAGCCGATTACACTATTCATTCTTCACTATTCGTTATAATATGTTCTTTCCATTCCTTGTAGTGCGCCTCGTCCCTTGTCTGTATGAGATAAGCCTCATAGAATTGTGCTGCAATCTTGTTCTTTGGATTGTTGTATGCTATGTCTTTAAGCATCATGCCCACTTGTGTCTTCATGTGGAAGCTGTTCTTTGCGGGTAGTGTTTCCCTCAGCCGCTCCACTTCCGCTTTCAGTCTGCTCTTGTCTTTTAACATCTGCTCCGCTTCATCGCTGTGGAATGTGGTGCGCATAAGGCGGCGCAGGTATTTGTCTGCGGTCTTTTCTGTGTCAAACAGTGTGTTTGTCGTCACCAGCCGCATCAGCTCTGTCGGGTTTGTCATGCCCGGAGTGAGCAGGTTTGCCTCAAATGCCGATTTCTGCGCATTGGCTATGGCGCTGCCTTCGAGCCTCATATATACGCAACTTTGCAGGGCGAGGGCATCCCTTGATGTCTCCTCTTGTGTCATTAGGATTGGGACATAAGTGCTATCCTCTTCTGAATAGACGATGTATGGATTGAAGTCCGCCATCCTTTCCACGAGTATGCCTTTCTCTGCCAATGCAAGGTTAAGGTAGCTTATGAGCGGTGTCTGCTGTTGGAGGCCCTCGTGCGCGGCTATTATCTCATTCCATTCCCCTCTGTTAGCGTGCCACTCGTCATGCCTCAGCAGGTATTGCTTGGGGTTATGTACCAAGGTATACAGCCTGACAAACACAACTGCGGACAGCAGTGCTGCGCCTATGAACACAATGCTTCTGATTCGCAGGGAGCGGGCTTGTTTCTCCGGTGCAAACAGGCTGCCACCAATCAGTATAAGTATGATGGACGCCCAGCAGTATATCTGGAAGAAATAGGTGGTGGGCCAGTCGTAATACTGCAATGGTGTCAATGCCATCTCCATGCTCGCGAAAGTCTTTGCCCTGACAGCGAGAGCACTTGCTGCGAACAGAACAATCGGGCAGGCAATGGCAGAAAGCCAGTTGCGGGTTTTCAGTAGGTCGTATAATAATATAATTAATGTGCATACTACCGCCGTAGATCCGCAAATCCAGTAGGCGGCAGCGATGGTAATGGCAGAGACTGCACAGTCGAGATACTTGTTCGTCCTGCCTTTCAGCATCAGTGTGGCGAGCGCAATCAGCAGCGACAGCATCAGTGCCGTATGCCCGTTTATGCTGAACAGCGGTGTTTCATGGCATAATGCCATAAAGCCTGTGGGCAACAGCCACAGCGAAGCCCAATAGTCGCGTATTCCGAACTGCCGCTGTATTTTCCAGAGGATGAAGAGAACAATGCCAAAGACTGCCGCTACCATGCACGCGCCGGCATACTTGAAACCGAAGCACTGCGTGAACGCCGATGTGGCTAATTGCGATATGCCGCCAGCAACAGCGAAATGGGGCATAATCCACATACGGTCGTTCAGCCACAGATTGTCCGGTTCTTTGTAGTAAAAGAAATACTCCTGCAGTGCTTGCAGCACTATCGCGATTAGGATAGTGGCTGCGAGCAGAAGGATATATGGCAGTGCCCTCTTCACTTGTGTTGATTATTCGTTTTATTTTTACAACCCCCGTCCCTTGCGCGTCAGCGCAAGGACAACTGTCAGCGAGGCAGCGAGTCGAGGAAACTTACCATCTTGTCGAGGTTCTGCTTCTCATACATTCCGTTGAAACCGTGGTTGCCGTCTTTCACTGGCACAAACTCGTTGCGTACACCTGCGGCGGTCAGTGTGTTGTGCAGTATCTCACCCTGACAGAAAGGCACTACGCTGTCGGCTGTTCCGTGGAAGATTATCATCGGCACATCGTCTTTGTCAACGAATGTTGTAGTGCTGAGGGCTGCGAAGTAGTTTAGCTCCGTCTTCAGGCTCTTGCCCATCACAGCCTCTTCGGGAGAGAACGGCATATTGCGCTCGCCGGCACAGTCCATGTGCATGAGGTCGATAGGGCCTGACCATACACAGGCACCGACAACTTTGCTGCTCTCGTTGGTGTATTTGCCCACCTTGCCTTCTATGTCGTAGTCGGTGTTCTCAATCCTGAACATCTCCGTATTGTTCGTGGCTGCCATGAACGAAGAGAGGTGTGCGCCAGAAGAGAAACCTGACATGGCGATGAACGACGGGTCGAGGTTATACTGCTTAGCGTTTGCGCGTATGAACCTCACCACTGCCTTTATGTCGTTTATCTGTGCCGGCCATTTTGCGTCTTGGCTTGAGCGGTGGTTAGGGCATACTACGGCATAGCCGGCCTTTATAAGTGCATCAACGATGGTACCGATGTCTGCCATGCCTTTCGATGAGTTGCTGTACCATGCCGAACCGTAGATATGCACTACCACAGGGTATGTCTCTTTCCCCTTGTCTGGCAGGTATATGTCCATATTGTGGTATGCCTGACCGTCGTCGGCATAGTTCACGTCTGTCCATACCTTGCTGCATTCGAGTTTTACTTGTTTCTGCTGTCCGCCGAAGCCATGCTGTCCGCCGTCCATCTGTGCCGACACGCCCATGGATACCAACGACAGGGCGGCAGCGAATATAAATTTCTTCATGATTTTTGTTTTTATAGCCCCCATCCTCCTAAAAGGGATTGCGAACACGGTGGCTCCCCCTTTAGGGGGTGGGGGGGCTGATTTATTATTTGAAAAGTAATGGTGCTATCTCGTGGAGGCTGCGGCGCCATGTCAGGAACTCATGCGCTGTGCCGTTAGAGATGTATGATACTGCGTTGTAGCCCGCAGCCTTCAGGTCGTCAGCCGCTTTCTTCACGCGGTCTGGGCCTTCCTTGCTGCCGCAGCTTATGAACATCAGCTTCGGAGCCTTCTTGCCTTCGAGGTCTTTTGGCTCATAGATGCCGCCGGAGAACAGTCCCCAGTAGTCGAACACATCTGTGCGGCGCAGGGTGATAAGCCTTGTCTCAATGCCTCCCATCGACAGGCCGCACATCGCGCGGTTCGCCTTGTCTGCCTTTGTGCGGAAGTGTGAGTCAATGTATGGCACGAGTTCGTCAACAAGCACTGCCTCAAACTCCTTCGCTGTGAATGAACCGATGGTGCCGAACTGTATGTTGTTCGTCATTCCGTAGGTCATAACCACGATGAACGGCACGCACTCCTTGTTGGCGATGAGGTTGTCCATGATGAGGTCGGCCTTGCCCTGTATGCCCCATGATGTCTCGTTCTCGCCCCATCCGTGCTGAAGGTAGAGTACAGGATATTTCTGCTTCGGGTTCTTGTCGTAGCCCGCAGGGGTATAGACAATGGCCTCCTTCATCGAGTTGGTGCTCTTTGAGAAGAAGCGCACTTTCTGCATATTGCCATGCTCTATGTCGTTGCGGTTTGCGTAGAATGCCATGTCTTTGGCTGGCACTTCCGTTCCGCTTTGCCAGCGGCATCCGCCGAAATAGTTGGCTGTGCCCGGGTCAATCACCTGTGCGCCGTCGATAGACAGGGTGTAGTAGTGGAAACCTTCATCTTCCGGCACGAGGGTAGTGCCGATGAACGAACCGTCCTTCTGCTTCTTCAGCACAGTGCCTGCCATGCCGCCGCCG
>JABUUG010000096.1:10483-12070 GCA_021443285.1 Bacteroidaceae bacterium | reverse complement strand
CTGTACCTTGAAGCGGATATAGCCCTCGGAGTTCACCTGCGGGTACTCCTGTCCCGGCTGGCAGGTCTCGCAAGGCTTGAAGTCTTCTTTCGGTGTTACATTGTCGAGTTTCGGATCGAAGTTGCACAGCACCTTGTAGAGGTTCTTTGGCTTGTAGTCCTTGTCGTAGGGTAGGGGATAGTTGTTTGCGCTGAGCCATGAGTCCTTGTCGGAGAGGTTCCAGAATGTTACGCACTCCACCTTCTCGCTGTACTTGCGGAGAATGCGGAAGAGCGTGGAATACTGGTGCTCTTGCAGCAGCTTCTGGTCGCGTGTGATTGTAGCACCTTCGTTGCGCGAGAAGCGGAGCTGTCCGCCCATCTCTGTGTTCACACGGATGTCGAGCTCTGTGATATGGATATGGTCAACAATCTCCGAGTATTTCTTCAGAGCGGCTTCAATGTCCTCTTCCGACGGGCCGTAGATGTTGTAGTGTCCCTGCATACCGATGCCGTGAACAGGTACGCCGGCGTCCTTCATCCCTTTCACGAGGTTGTATATGCGGTCGCGCTTTGCCGGGTCACACTCGTTGTAGTCGTTGTAGAAGAGCAGTGCGTTGGGGTCTGCCTCGTGTGCAAACTCGAATGCCTTGCGTATGAATTCGTCGGAGCCTACAATCTTGTAGAATGTGCTCTCGCGCAGCGGCTGGAAAGCATGGCCGTCAGCGATGGCCTCGTTGAACACATCCCAGCAGTAGATGACATCCTTATAGCGGTTCACCACCACATTGATATGCTCCTTCATGCGCTGGTAGAGCACCTCCTTCTTCACGAGCTTCATGCCCTCGTATGGATTTGGGAAGTGAGGTCTTTCTCCCGGCTTCAGTTTGCTGAAGTCTGGGCGTTCCTGCGGCTGCTTAGCCTTCTCGTTCAGTTCCTGCTCCTGCTTCTTGTTGTAGTCGTAGAACATCCAGTTTGCCATCTGCGAGTGCCACATCAGGTTGTGGCCGCGAAGCTTGATGCCGTTCTTTCGGCAGAAGTCTGCAATCTTGTCCGCCTTCTCGAAGTTCCACACACCTGGTGCCGGGTGCATCTCGCCGGGCTTCATGTCGTTCTCGGCGGTGAGGCTGTTGTAGTCCTTCTTGATCAGCTCAATCTGTTCGGGTGTTGATACGTTACGCTGATTGACAGCCACGCCAATCATAAAATAGTCCTTGTAGGCGTCTTTCAGCCCCTTTGTTTCCTGTGCATTGGCGGTAACAGCCATAAGACACAGAACTAAGATGTTAAGAATTTTTGTCTTCATGATATTACTTTTAAACATTAAATGGACTCCGCATTAATCAATGAATAATAATATTTGGGGCAAATATAACATGATTTGCCCCAAACGTGTACATATATATTATATTAATGTGTGAAATGTATCGTAGTCAAAGTTTTTTGTTTGTAAATGATAACGAGGAGATGCTTAAATTGTCAATATTTACGCCCAATGTGGCTCGCCTCCTGATCTTTTGCCCCTCCGGCTGTAACCCTAACCATGCTAAGTATGCTCTTTAGGTATTCTAAGTATGCCCTTTAGGTGTGCTAAGTATGCCCTTTAGGT
>JABUUG010000096.1:7754-10314 GCA_021443285.1 Bacteroidaceae bacterium | reverse complement strand
TGCGAAAAATTACAAAAAAAAGTGATAATAGAACTAATTTTGCCCGCGTTATGAATAAAAAAGAGATACTCTTGTCGCTGCTTCTGATGCCGCTGACCGCCTTTTGCCAGACCCGTTACCTGAGTCTCGACTCGTGCATCAGCATGGCTCTTCAGAACAACAAGCAGCTGAAGATAGCACGCCTCAATGTGGAGATAGCGGAAAACACGCGCAAGGAGGCACGAACGAAATACCTGCCGCAGTTCAATGCGCTTGGCGGATATGTGCATACAGGCAGAACCGTCTCGCTGTTGAACGATGACCAGAAGGCTACGTTGGGCAACCTCGGCACAACGCTTTCGGGGGCTATACAGCAGAAACTGCAGGGACTTGCTCCTGTCATGGAGAAAATAGAGGGAATACTGCCCGGATTCTCGCAGCTCATCAGCTCTGAGATTGCACAGCTCGGTCCTACGCTGAACAGTGTTGGCGGTGGCATACGCGATGCCTTCAACACCAACACCAAGGATATGTTCGGCGGAGCAATCACCCTGACGCAGCCCATATATATGGGAAATGCCATACGCACGGGAAACAAGATGGCTGACATAGCCGAGGAAATATCCAAACTGAAGGTGAAGAAGACGGCCGCTGATGCTGTCTTTGCCGTGCAGAACGCCTACTATCTCGTTGTGGAGGTGGAGCATAAGAAGAGTCTCGCCGACGAATATGTGGCGCTCATAGGCAAACTGCAGAAGGATGTGGAAAAGATGGTGAAGGAGGGTGTCGCCACCAAGGCTGACGGGCTGAAGGTAAGCGTCAGACTCAACGAGGCGGAGATGGCGCAGCTGCAGGCGGAAGACGGGCTGGCTCTCAGCAAGATGGTGCTGTGCAAGCTCTGCGGGCTGCCGCTGGACACTGACATCAAGGTGGATACAACGGTGAATGACAACACGCAGCAGATTTCCTCCGCCAACAACCGGCCTGAGCTCCAGCTGCTCGGCAAGGCGGTGCAACTCTACGACCAGAAGATAAAGATGCAGCAGGCGGAACGCCGCCCGCAGGTGGCGTTCATCGGCAGTTTCTTCGCCACGAACCCCAGCGTATATAACGGTTTCGAGAATAAACTGAAGCCAAACTGGGCAGTCGGGCTTATGGTGAAGCTCCCCGTATGGGACTGGAACGCCAACCACTACAAGGTGAACTCCGCAAAGGCACAATCTACCATAGCCCGTATGGAACTCTCTGAGGCAGAGGAACTTATAGACCTGCAGATAAACCAAAACCGCTTTAAGCTGACTGAGGCGGAAAAGAAAAACACTGTGGCTGTAAAGAATTTTGAGAATGCACAGGAGAACCTGCGCTGTGCCAACCTCGGTTTTGCGGAGGGTGTGATGACAACCACCGATGTGATGATGGCACAGACGGCATGGCTACAGGCTAAGACACAAATTATAGAATCGGAAATAGGAGTAATAACAGCAAAACTTGCATTAAATCACGCTTATGGGAACTAAGAAACAGTATATTGAAATCATTGTCGGCATATTGGTCTTCGTCGTAATAGTCCTTGCCGTGGCATTCTTCGGATGGTACATCCTGAAAGACAAGCATGAGGCACCGATACAGGGTGAGGTTGAAGTACAGGAATATCGTGTAACCTTCAAGGTGCCGGGACGTGTGCTTGAACTGAGGGTTGAAGAGGGCGACTCGGTACATCAGGGCGACATACTCGCTGTTCTTGATGCGCCGGACATACAGGCAAAGCAGACGCAGGTGCAGAGTGTGGAAGACGCAGCTACGGCGGTCATGGACAAAGCCAACAACGGGGCACAGCGTGAGCAGATACAGGGTGCGTATGAGGTGTGGCAGCAGGCACTGGCAGCCGTAGAGATTGCGCAGAAATCGTTCGACCGCGTGAACCGCCTCTATGAGGGTGGCGTCGTAACGGCACAGAAACGCGACGAGGCGCAGGCTACGCTGAAGGCTCTGAAGGCACAGGCAGAGGCCGCCAAGAGCATGTATGAAATGGCGAAGAACGGTGCACGCGATGAGGACAAGAGGGCGGCTGCGGCAATGCGCAACCAGGCAAAGGGTGCTGTAACAGAAGTGAACTCATACATCAAGGAGACAGTCCAGCGGGCGCAGTTCGACGGAATTGTCTCGACAGTATATCCGAAGGTCGGCGAGCTTGTCGGATCCGGTTCTCCGATAATGACCATCTCCATGACAGATAAGATATGGGGCGTGTTCAACGTGAAGGAAGACTGTCTGCATGGAATGAAGATAGGCGACAAGATAACCGCCTACTGTCCTGCCCTGGAGAAAGATATTCCGTTGGAAGTGTATTTCATGAAAGACCATGGTTCGTATGCCGTATGGAAGGCAACCAAGGATAACGGTCAGTTTGATTTGAAGACCTTTGAGGTAAGGGCACGTCCAACGACAAAGGTGGAAGGCCTAAGACCCGGAATGTCGCTGATATTGAAATAGGAATATTGATAAAAGTGGAGTTAATGTGAAGTTAAAGGGAAGTTAAAGAGGAGTTAAAGGAAAGTGGAGTTAAAGAGGAGTTAAAGGG
>JABUUG010000096.1:0-7721 GCA_021443285.1 Bacteroidaceae bacterium | reverse complement strand
ATTAACTCCACATTAACTCCCCTTCACTACACCTAAAAGTTCACTACACTTAAAGAACAAGTTACCATTAAGTACTACGCAATCATAGCAAGCCTTTTTACCATCGTCTTTTTCACCTCACTCCTCGACGATGGTATGCCTCACCAACTGCCGATAGCGGTTGTTGACCAAGACCTTACATCAACAACCAGACAGCTGAAGAGGCAGTTGCAGGCGTATGCTTCAACAAATATTGTAGCGAGTTATGCCAATATCTCTGACGCGAGAGTAGCGATGCAGAAGGGTGAGATATATGGATATCTGCTAATCCCGGAAGGCTTTACGGGCAAGCTGCTTTCCAGCCGCCAGCCGTTCATGTCATTATATTACAATGGCGCCATATTCACAGGTGGTGTGCTGGCTTACAAGGATATGAAGATAATATCCATGATGGCTAAGAAGGCTGTCGGAGTAGAGGCAACACGTGCCATAGGACTGACGGACAGTCAGGCGGAAGCGATATTGCAGCCGGTAAGGATAGATGCGCACATGACGGGCAATCCCTGGAGCAACTATAACATATACATCACGACGATGATAGTGCCGGGCGTAATCATTCTTCTGCTGACAGTATTGTTGTGCTACAGTGTGCCTGATATAAAGAAGATGCTGACAGACTCGCTTCTCGTTGCGCTGTGCCTGTTCGCGTTCCAGATATATCTGTATGTGTATATGCAGATGCCGCACGGCGGCAGTTGGTGGGTGGTGATGCTCCTGTCGTGCCTTATGATTACTGCTGCGATGGGCTTCGCACTTTTTGTTTTTGCCCTCATACCGTCGCGTCGTTTGTCAATGTCTGTCTGCTCCCTGTGGGGAGTGGTCAGCTTCTCTATATGTGGTGCAGCATATCCTGTAGATTCCATGCACCCACTGCTTCAGGCACTTTCTTACCTCTTCCCCTTGCGCCACTATCTCATGGCATACCAGATGTCTGTGCTTCACGGCTTCCCGTTGCACTACGCATATCAGTGGTTTGCCGGACTTGTTGTGTTCAGTGCGCTCCCACTGCTTGTCATACGCAAACTGCACAGACAAATACGGGAGTTTGTTTATGTTGAGTAACGATGTTAGATAACATAAAGAACATATTGAAAGACCAGGCGGTGATGCTCTTCGTGGTGATTGTGCCGCTGGTTTATCCTTTGCTCTACTCGTTCATCTATACAAACGAGGTAACAAGGGATATACCTGTCTGCATTGTGGATTTGTGCAATAGCAGCACATCCCGTGAATTTGCAAGGAGATTCGATGCGACACCAGAGGTAGCTGTGGCATACAGGGTGGGTAGTCTTTCTGAGGCAGAGAGACTCATGCAGGAACAGAAGATACATGGCATACTCTATCTGCCAACTGATTTCGACACCCGTCTGGGAACTATGCAGCAGTCAACGGTGTCGCTATACTGCGATATGGGCTTCATGCTCTACTATAAGGCTGTATATCTTGCTGCTAACAATGTGATGCTCAGCTTCAAACATCCTCTGCTTGCCGCCAATCCCGATGTGATAAGGGTGAGGGAGGTGGAGATGTTCAACTGGACGGACGGCTACGGTAATTTCATCCTTCAGGCGGTTTTCCCGCTGCTTATACAGCAGGTGCTGGTGATTGCCATATGTACTGTGTCAGGTACTCGCAGGCAGAGAGGGCTACCAGAGGTAACGCTGAAGAAGAGTCTTGGGCTGGCTGTTGCGTTCTACGCGCTCTTCCTCATCATGTCAGCGTATGTGATGCTCGTCGTGCCGCAGTTCTTCAGTTTCACGCAGATGATAACCGTCAGGAAGTTCCTTACCTTTGTGTTCCCTATGCTGTTTGGATACACCTGCTTTGCGATGTTCCTCAGCCTGTTCTTCCGTGATAGGGAAAGTCCGCTTCTCTGCATAGCCTTCACATCCATCCCGCTGCTGTTTATGACTGGAGCAACCTGGCCTGTAGAGAGTATGCCGCGGGTGTGGCAGACCTTCGCCTGGGTGTTCCCAAGCACACCGGCGGTAAAGGCGTTCATGAGAATGAACGCGATGGGTGCTGAGGTGTGGATGATAAAGGAATACCTGTGGATTGTTATGGTGCAGGGAGTAGCATATCTCGGCCTGTTCCTCGTATTAAGAAAACTGTTATATCGAAATTCAGTTAATTTGAAACTCCAATAATAGATATTTCAATATCTAAATAGTAAATAATAAAATCCTCTCCAATAGCTAAATAGTAAATTGTTAAATAGTAAATGAAAATGCGTCTGCTGTTTCTGCTTATATTAATTAATGTTTCGATTGTCTCTGCATACGCGCAGCATACTCCAGAAGGCGGCGAAGAGGGTGGAGATACAGTAAGGGTGAGCAAGCTGGAGTTCCCCAATGCTTTTTCACCAAATGGAGACGGCATAAACGACACCTATCGCGCGAAGCCCACGTCGCAGAACATCCTGGAGTTCAAGGCGTTCATCTTCAACCGCTGGGGGAAGATAATCTTCCGCTTCAAGGACATTACCGACGAATGGGACGGTACGGACAACGGAACGCCGGTGAAGGACGGGGTGTATTTCCTGAGCTGCGAGGCGAAGGGGGCAGACAAGGTTGAATACAAGATACGAAAGGATATAAATGTTCTCAGAGGCTACAGGGAGATAACGGAAGGCTACTGATGATAAAAGTGTTTGGTGCCAGAGAGCACAACCTGAAGAACATTGATGTGGAAATACCGCGAAACAAACTGACGGTCATAACGGGGCTGTCGGGAAGCGGTAAGTCGTCGTTGGCTTTCGACACAATTTTTGCCGAGGGGCAGCGTCGTTATATAGAGACTTTCTCGGCATATGCACGCAATTTTTTAGGCAATGCCGCACGTCCAAATGTGGACAAGATTACCGGTCTGTCGCCTGTAATATCCATTGAACAGAAGACCACCAACAAGAACCCGCGTTCCACTGTCGGCACAACGACAGAGGTTTACGACTTCCTGCGCCTGCTCTATGCCCGCGCAGGTCAGGCCTACAGCTATCTGAGCGGTGAGAAGATGGTGAAATACACGCAGGACTCCATACGCGAGATGATCACTAAGGAGTATGCCGGCGACCATATCTTCCTGCTTGCGCCGCTCGTGAAGAACCGCAAGGGGCACTACCGTGAACTTTTTGAGAGTATGCGCCGCAAGGGGTATCTCTATATGAGGGTGGACGGAGAGATTGTGGAGATAAGGGCGGAGATGCGCCTCGACCGATACAAGAACCACAGCATAGAGGTGGTTATAGACCGCTTGAAGGTGCCGCTCGAAGAGGACAACAATGACCTGCAACGGCTGAACAAGTCCATCGACACCGCACTGAAGCAGGGCGACGGTATGCTTGCCGTAATAAGGAGGGAAAATAAAGAAAGCGGGAACAATGCCGTGAGGTATTTCTCCTGCAAACTGATGTGTCCCACAACCGGGATGTCGTATTCCGACCCCGCTCCCAATAAGTTTTCGTTCAACTCTCCCGAAGGGGCTTGTCCTAACTGCAATGGCTTGGGAAGAGTGGCTGCCATAGATATGGACAAGGTGATGCCCGACCGCAGGAAGAGCATTGCACAGGGGGGGATACTGCCATTAGGAAAGTACAAGAAGCAGATGATTTTCTGGCAGGTGGAGTCGATTCTTTCCGAATACGGGCTGACGGTTGACACTCCGCTGGGCGACATTCCCGAAGAGTGTATGCGCGAGATATTCTACGGTTCACTGAAGAATGTGCGCATATCCAAAGACCTCGTGCATACCACAACCGACTACTACGTACACTTCGACGGATTAATCCGATACTTGCAGCAGACTATAGACAGTGACGATGCCGATGCAAAGTCGAAGAAGTGGGCAGAGCAGTTCCTTACAGAGCAGACCTGTCCCGAATGCGGGGGACACAGGCTGAACAAGGAGGCGCTGTCATACAAGTTCTGGGACAAGAATATCGCGGAGGCTACGGATATGGATCTCTCCGAGCTCCGCCAGTGGCTTGTCGAGGCGCAGAATCATGTCTCCCCGAAACAGCAGGCTGTGGCAAAGGAGATTCTGAAGGAAATCCTTTCTCGTCTGGACTTCATGCTTGAGGTGGGGCTTGACTATCTCGCTCTTTCCCGACCGGCATCTTCGCTGTCTGGTGGAGAATCACAGCGTATCAGGCTTGCCACACAGATTGGTTCCGGACTGGTGAATGTGCTGTATATACTCGACGAACCCTCCATAGGACTGCACCAGCGTGACAACGAACGTCTCATATCTTCGCTGAAGAAACTGCGCGACATGGGAAATTCTGTGATTGTCGTTGAGCATGATGAGGAGATGATGCGTGCGGCTGACTACATAATAGACATTGGCCCGAAGGCTGGACAGAACGGCGGATATGTGGTCTTTCAAGGCACGCCTCAGGAGATGTTGCAAAGTGACACGCTGACAGCGAGATACCTGAAAGGGGAAGAATGTAAAGGGAGTGGAGAAAGTAGAGAAGGTGGAGAAAGTAAGGAAGGTAGGGAAATATTGCTGAAAGGAGTTTGCGGCAACAACCTGAAGGGCGTAGATGTGCGCTTCCCACTCGGCAAGCTCATTGTTGTTACGGGTGTGTCCGGTTCCGGGAAATCGACGCTTGTGAACGAGACACTCCAGCCCATATTGTCGCACCATTTCTATCGTTCTTTGAAAGAACCGCTGCCGTACTCTGCCATTGAGGGTATGGATCTTGTGGACAAGGTGGTAAGTGTGGACCAAAGCCCCATAGGCCGTACACCCCGCTCCAATCCTGCCACCTACACAGGAGTGTTTGCCGACATAAGGACTCTCTTTGTCGGACTTCCCGAAGCGCAGATACGCGGGTACAAGCCGGGGCGGTTCTCGTTTAATGTGAAAGGGGGACGCTGCGAGGCGTGTGGCGGTAACGGCTACCGCACCATAGAAATGACCTTCCTGCC
Source organism: Bacteroidaceae bacterium (assembly GCA_021443285.1). Taxonomy (GTDB): domain Bacteria; phylum Bacteroidota; class Bacteroidia; order Bacteroidales; family Bacteroidaceae; genus Prevotella. Next base: position 2,754 of record JABUUG010000096.1, on the reverse strand, counting down.
CGATGTGTTCACCGAGTGTGAGACGTGCCGCGGCAAGCGTTACAACCGGGAGACGCTGGAGGTGAGATACAAAGGGAAGAGCATTGCCGACGTGCTGAATATGACAATCGACGAGGCATGCGACTTTTTTGAGTACCACCCATCCATACTACAGAAGATAAAAACGCTTAAAGATGTTGGTTTGGGCTATATAACCCTCGGACAATCGTCAACAACACTCTCTGGCGGCGAGTCGCAGCGTGTGAAACTTGCAGCAGAACTTGCAAAGCGTGATACGGGAAAGACCGTCTATATCCTCGACGAGCCGACAACGGGACTCCATTTTGAGGACATCAGAATCCTGTCGACTGTACTCCGAAAACTGGTTGATAAAGGAAACACCGTAATAATAATAGAGCACAATCTCGACATAATCCGTCAGGCGGATTATATTATAGACATCGGCCCCGAAGGAGGAAAGCGTGGCGGAGAGATAGTCGCCTGCGGCACACCTCAGGAACTGAAGAGAAAGAAAAAGAGCATCACCGCAAGGTTTATATAAGCAGTGACTCCTTCATTGCAAAAGACATCGGTAATGAAGATGAACAAAAAAGAAGTTCAGCATATCGCTGAACTTCTTTTTTTGCGGAAGGTGGGGGATTCGAACCCCCGGTACGGTAACCCGTACGTCAGTTTAGCAAACTGGTGGTTTCAGCCACTCACCCAACCTTCCCTTGCCTTTTAAAGGGCAATCCAGAATGTTTGACTTTGGTCTGAATGTGCAAGACTTTTGGTCTTTAGCGGGTGCAAAGGTAGGTTTTTATTTGTTTCCGACAAACAAAATGTCAGTTTTTTTGTTATTTCTTACGTAATCTCGGTATTCTTATGTTTTGTCCTTCCCTTACACTCTCTATTCCGTTGTGCACCTGAACAAGAAATTCGCCCTGTGCAAGACCGTTTTCTGAGGCTATGTCGAACAGCGTCTGACCCTTCTGTACTACCACTACCTTCATGGTTCCGTCTATGGTATATCCTGCACATGGCAGCAGCGACTTGGCGTTTTCGAGTGTCGTGGAGCATGGATAGTCGGGTGCGCCCTCTGACCCTTTGCCCACTATTTCCTGCTTCTGCTGGTCAGTCAGGTCTGTGGCATCCATATTCAGTTTCACTGCATTGATGGAGTCCTGACGGTGTTTCAGCTGCTGTGCCCTGACCGCCTTCTTTTTTTGCTGTTCTTCTTGTATGCGTTTGGTTTCCATCTTGTTGTAGCCGACGAAGGCAGATGCGATTATAACGGCTACGACTAACAGTGAAATCCACAGCTTCTTGCTGAAACGTCTTTTCCGCTCTATTGTTTCCGTGAGGGCATCGAGTTTCTCTGACAATGCCTCCACCTTCTCCTCAACGTCCTCTTCCGCGGTCTCCGTTTCTGCGGCATCGGCTGCTGGCAGTTCCTCCGCTTTCTCCTCCTCAGGGTCTGTCTCTATCTCATCGTCAGCGACATCGGCTGTTACCTCCTCTGTCTTGAAAATCGCGAATGGGGCATTGATGCGCTCTGCAAGGCTCTCTACAGGTGTGAACTCAACGGTCGTCCTTCCTTGGGAGAGCACACTACGGAAGCTTCCGAAAGAATCTACGAAGACCACCTTGTCCTCTTCCAGACCTTCCTTTATCACGCCGAACATCTGCGTTACAAATTTCTCGGCATCTGCAATCGACATGTTCTGTGCCTGTGCCAGCTGCCTCGACAGCTCCCTTATGTGCAGTCTTTCCATTTAGCTTTCAAGTTTTACTTCCAGTCTCGGCGGCACAAGCAGTTTCCTGCCCGTATTGGGGTCAACAATAATTCTCTCCTTCTTCATCTTCACGTCAAACAGTCCGAAGCCGTTTATGTTCACCTGATTGCCGGACAACAGGTTCTCGCTGATAATCCTTACCAAGTCATTGACACAGTCCTGTGTCTCCGTCTCGGTAAAATCCATCTTTCCTGCCAGCGATTGTATGAAGGATTTGTTGTTCATAAAGAGTTTCTGAAGTTTTCTACGCCAGTTCTGCGTAAAGGTCAAATTCGTCAGAGCCTGTTACTTTGACATTGTAGAAAACGCCCATTGTCAAAGGTCGCTCTGACTGTATAAGCACTTCTGGGTCTACCTCAGGCGAGGAATATTCCGACCGTGCTACATAGAAGCCGCCTTCCTGCCTGTCGATTACCACTTTCAGCGTCCTGCCGACAAATTCGGCTGCCAGCTGCTCGCTTATGGTCTGCTGCAATGCCATCAGTTTGTCAAGTCTCTCTTGCTTGATGTCTTCACTGACATCGTCCTGATAGTTGTCAGCGGAATATGTGCCGTCTTCTTCCGAATAGGCGAAGGCTCCCATTCTCTCAAACCTTGCCATGGAGACAAAGTCCATTAGTTCGTTGAAGTCCTCTTCCGTTTCTCCCGGGAAACCGACCATAAGCGTGGTTCTCAGGCATATTCCCGGCACCTCGCGGCGCATTCTGTCTATGAGTTGCAGGGTTTCCTCCTTTGTAATGTTCCTGCGCATTCGTGAGAGCATATTGTCAGAGATGTGTTGCAGCGCTATGTCCAGATACTTGCATACATTGTCTCTCTCGCGCATCACACGCAGCAAATCCATCGGGAAGTGTGTGGGATAGGCGTAGTGGAGCCTTATCCACTCCACGCCCTTTATGTCGGACAATGCCTCAACGAGTTCTGCTATATGCTGCTTCCCGTCTATGTCTATGCCGTAGTATGTCAGTTCCTGTGCGAT
>JABUUG010000095.1 GCA_021443285.1 Bacteroidaceae bacterium | reverse complement strand
AAAGTGACATTACCTTTTTGCGCAGAAGTCATTTGTCACTTTAACTCCACATTAACTCCCCATTAACTCCCCTTCACTACACATAAAAACTCCCCATTAACTCCCCTTCACTACACATAAAAACTCCCCATTAACTCCACTTTTCAATTTATAGTCCCCTACCTTTATTCGATAGGGCTTATTTCAAACGGCACTTTTACGGCAGCCTCGGCGCACGCCTGACACAGCTTGTAGTTCTCTTCCGTTACGGCAACAGCCTCATATTTTGAGTCCTCATACTCCCACGACTGTATCTCCCATGTGAATGATGTCGTGCTTAAATCCTTGCCGAAAGATGGTTTTATAAGTTTCTCAAACCATGTGCAGGCTGCGATATAGCATCCTGTGCCGTAAGAAAGATGAACGCCGTCGCGGGTCAAGTCATGGCCTGTCTTTAGGGAAGAAGAGTGGCGGGCATTCTCGATGGCGGTGCCGGTAGGGATGATTGTCAGTATTCTGTTGGACTCCGACATCTCCCGTGCAGCCTCCACTATTTTGTCATATCGGGCCTCAGTTACAGGATAGTCCGCATAGCCCGTCCAGTAGTTCCAGGTCATGTGCCAAGCTATGCAGACATTCTTGTTTTTACACAGTGAGACTGCTGCGTTTGCCAATCTGTCCAGATACGGATTGAATGTGGAGAAGTTGTCAGATGCACGGCTATACTGCTGGAAAACAATAATATCCCAGTTCTGGGCAAAGAGTTCTTGCAGGGATGCATTCTTCTTCATTTCAATCAAACCCACATCCCGTCTCAGCGCGACAGTCTCGTTGCTCGTATATACATCATACCAATGCTTCAGGGAATAGGCGGAACGTGAGGCTACATATATGCACAGTCTCTTGTTATCAATGCCAGCAGAGGAGACGATATGTTTCAGATAGCGCGTGGCATCGTCTGCGTAACTGTTCCCTATCGCCAACACTCTCAGGGAGTCAACATTCTTAGGCAGCACATTGTTTTTTTCCGTCAGCGGAGACAAAACCTGCCCGGAAGCATCCTCTTGGGTACACTGTGCAAATAGCGCGACAAGCAGAATCAGCAATACGCTTTTTGTTATCTTTTCCTTAGCCCTCATGGTTTGATGTTGTCTGGAATACTTTGGGGATTTCTTGTTCCGTCTTCATTACCTAATGACAGTTTTATACACTTCCATGTGCTCATCTGCACACCGCTGCCAGGAAAACCGCTTTACTCTTTCTGCCCCCTTTTCTTTCAGGGATTCATGCAAACGGGAATCGTCAATTACCCTTATCATTGTGTCTCGCATATCCTCAATGCTGTAAGGGTCAAAATACAGCGCGGCGTCACCTGCTATCTCTGGGAAACAACTTGCATCTGATAAAACAACGGGGGCATTCATAGCCCATGCCTCCAGTATCGGCATACCAAAGCCTTCGTATTTGCTTGGGAAAACAAACATAAAACAGTCACGATAAAGACGCTTCATGGTGGCCTCGTCAGCCATGACATGTTCTACAGACCCCTCTAATCCCAGCGATTTTATAGCTATCTTTTCTTCTGGCGTGAGTGGTTTGTATGTACATACTAATCTGATATCCTTCCGAAGTCTTCTTACCTCTGCAAATGCTTTCAGGAATGATGGGAAATTCTTGTATTCAGAACGCCTCCCTACATAAAGTATGTATGGGAAATCGAATATCTTTTCTTCGGGAAGCAGCTTTGAATCAGGGATTTCTATCCCGTGATAGATGACGTGAACTTTTTTCTCATCCAAATCAAAAAGCTCCAGCATGTCCTTTTTGGTGGTATTGCTGACACATACAACTGCATCTGCCCGTAGAAGAGACTGTTTCTGGCGCTTTACAATTTCAGGGTGCGGGTCTATTGTCGATAGGTTCCTGTCATGATATGTGGTCACCATCGGTTTGTCTTTCAGATAATTCAGGCCCTCTGTGCCAAAATTCGTCTGGTGGAAAACATCATATTGAGAATGAGCTATGCAATGGTTTGTGTATCCTGTATTTAACAGGCTGGACAGACGCCCTTGTCCCTTGAACAGTTTTTTGTGTACGGTAAACAATCCTTTTTCTTTTGCATAGACATTAAATGACCACAGGGCTGTTGTCCGCCAGCTGTCCGCCGGCAGGTAAGCTGCCAGCATCGCAAAGTACTTGGCGGCTCCCCCGAACTTTGTAATGAACAAATGATGATCGAACAATATCTTCATCGTACTGTGTAGGTGGGTTCTATTAGAAACGGAGTTCCAGTATCTTGATAAAATATTTCATGGAAACAAACAGGATATTTGTCCTTAAGCCATATTTACGGCAGGCCTGAACATCCTCTTTTGTTAATATAAGGCGGTTTTTCGTGTTACGTGTGCTTACGCCGCACATACGCATCGTGACAAAATCCAACGGTATGTATCTGTATGATATTTTTTCTTTATGAAACAGGCGCACCATCATGTCGTAATCTGAGGCTATCCTGTATTCAAGAGAGTACACGCCATATTTTTCGTACAATTCACGGCGGCAGTAGAATGTGGGGTGAGCTGGCATTATGCCAAAGCGCAGTATCCAGGGCCTGAATATGCGTGAACTGTAGTAGCGGACGCATTTGCCCAGGTTGTCCGATGATACAAAGTGAACATCTCCGTAAACGGCATCAACACCGGAGATGTTTTTTGCAACCTCCTCCAGAACATTGCCAGATGTGTAGAAGTCGTCGGAGTTCAGGATACCCACAACCTCACCGGTACTAATCAGTATCCCCTTGTTCATGGCATCGTATATACCCTTGTCTTTTTCTGATATATACCTCATCTTCCCGTTAAAACGCGGCTCATACTGTTTTACAATATTCATCGTGTCATCGTCTGAGTTGCCATCTACAATGATATATTCGATATCCTTGTAGGTCTGGCTCAGAACACTCTCCATTGTGGAGGCTATGGTCTTTCCGCTGTTATATGTTACAGTAATCACCGAAATCTTCATCGCCACCAGATTCTCTTTGCTAAATTATACAGAAGATATAACCTGTACTGAACCTTGAACCTCAGTGTTGTGGTAGGTCTCAACCCTCCGGCAGAGGTGTTATCGCCTCTTCTGAAGTAATACAGGAGATTGTCCTCGATGACAGCAGTGGAATAAAAGGTGGAGGCAACCATAAACAGCCAGTTGTCGTGGGTACACATCTTATGGTTTTGGGGGAAAGGCAAAGCTTTTTTGAGGATTTCTCTCCGAAAGGCAAGTGTACATCCGAGATACCCGAAACTTACCATATTGCCAAACCATCCGTAATAGTGCCGCCTTCTGCTAAAATACGAGGGATATATCGTTACCTTGTTTTCGTCAACCACCTCTGCGTCGCTTGCAACCAGATGATGGTGTGAGAGCACTTCCTTGAACACAGATATCCTTCCTTCTTTCCACTCATCGTCCTGGTCAGAAAGGATAATAATGTCTCCTTTGGCATATCTTAAGGCATTCTCAAAGTTTGGCGTATATCCATGCTCCTTGTCGTTATAAACAATCTTCACCTGGGGTATTGCCATTGCCTCAATCACCTGTATTGTGTCATCAGAAGAACCATCGTCGGAAATGATGATCTCGTCTGTATCAGACAATTGGCTGACTATAGAACGTAGCTGGCGTTCTATATATCCGGAACCATTATATGTCGCTATACAAACACTTATCATATCACTTGCATCTTCTTAATCCGTCACGGATGCCTTTTAGCATGTGCTTTTCGCAACTCCAGCCATCCTTTAATGCTACAGGGAAATATATCAGACGGCAAAGATGTTTGATCAGTTGGGAGAATTTCCAGAAGGTTGGGACATAACTCCTTCGGAGAAGCCATAGATGGTTGCGATATTGGTAATAGTATCTGAAGGGGGACGATATTATTATTTGGTACTTACCTATAAAGATGTCTTTAACTCCCACTCTGTGATTCATCGTAACCTTGTTGGTGATGCCGGAAACATATCCCTTTGAATAAGCCCTCCAGCATAGCTCGCAGTCCACAAAATCTATAAACAGCCTTTCGTCTTCTAAACCGACCTCTTTAAGCTTCTCCACACTTATACAGCATCCGGAAGAATTGATCTCTCTTCGCCTGATAAAACCTCTTACAGGCTCTTTATCTTTGTGGATGATTGATGAATAGGTCGCGTTGTTAGACTCATTTATGGTTGTCGGTCCTAAAGCAAACAGATTGGGAAAAGCTTTTTCTATATCCTCATAATTCTCAACCAATGCGTTTACCAAATCAGTGGTGATTCTGCTGTCTTGGTCAAAGGTAACGATATGTTTGATGTGAGGTAATGTGAAGATTATCTTATAGCCACAATTATGGGCGTATGCTATTCCTTTGTTTTCATGGTTAGCCACATAGTGCATTTTGCCTACATACATTCCTTCAAATGAGGGAATGTCGGAATTATCGACAATCACCCCCTCAAAGGAATCAGAGATGCATAGCAGCTGTTGCTTTTGATTCTCTGTCGGATTATATATGACTATGACTAATGCTGTTGATGAAGCCATTACTCTTCAATCATTGTCTTATTGAACGTACTGAGCCTTTGCTCGTATGTTTCTGCGCCAAACAGTATGTTGTCATACTTCTGGGTGGGGTTTATTATGGACAGGTGAATCTTAAGTATACAATATATGGATACCGCACATGCAAATAGCTTTCTGTTGTTGCTTATTGAGAAAACCTTGAATATGTCGTACCAAATTATCCAGTAACTGAAAATGAATAGATTGCCCAATCGGTTACTTAGTACAGAAAACTCCGCAAACATAAATATTGCGACATAATACAATAACAAAGAGTTCAGGAAAATCTCCTGACCTTTCCTCACCTCTTTTAGTTTCTCATAATACAAGAAAACCAGACATCCCGTTCCTAACCTTTCAAGGTATCCGATTGACAGTCCGCGCGATGCAGACATCAATTCGGTATATGCCTTCATCCTTGACACAAATGCTTCTTCCAAACCAAGCATATGCGCTATTGTGAGAAATATTGAAGCCTTGCTGAGGAAGAATACGTTTAGAGCCAGAAAAACACCTAAATAAATCCATCGGTTGATTGTAATGTGCAGAACGAAATATAACGGGAAATATATGATTGCTGAAAAATGAAACATAAGGGCGGCTGTACACATGGCAAAGTAATACACTGGTCTTCTGTCTCTTGTGTATGGAATGGAAACAAGGAAGATGCCGATGCATATCAAATTCCGCATTAGATTTATTGTCATTCCCAGTCCGCCAAAGCTTATGAAAATGGCAAGTGCCAGCGGTATGTTCTGCATATTATTTTGCTTGAAAAACAACAAAATAATGGCCAACACGATTGACGTATGGACAAAAACGAAGAAATGGAAATTATTAAATGCACTTTTACATATAAGGTTCAACAGGGCAAATCCCGGTTCGTAGAAATCCTCTGAGCCTAATTCCCAGCTCAGCACATCATACCATTCTACATTCTCAAAGTACGAATAATAATTAGTCCAATCGGAAAAGACAAACCCCCTGAAAGCAAAAAACAAGAAGAACGCAGATACCGCAACTATAGTCAGCTGCATCTTTCTGTTTCCGTCTTCTGCATATTCCCAGAAGAACG
>JABUUG010000094.1:8643-14330 GCA_021443285.1 Bacteroidaceae bacterium | reverse complement strand
AAGATAAATCAACAAATCATACATCATAAATAAAAATTTCTTGTTCTCTGTCGGGTTAGTCTTCCCCACTCCTTTCCTTGCGTTTGCAAGGAAAGGAGTGGGGAAGACCCGTTACATCAGTGTGAGGGCAACCACAGAATGGGCAGGGAGTTTTACTGTGAGTTTGCCGTTCTTTATCTTTGCATCCTTGTATTCTGCCGGTGCAACGAGGTTTGCCTTGCCGAAATCGTTGTAGTCGTCTATCTTCTTTGCGTTGAGTATGGTTCCTTCAAGAACTTTCTTGGCGGCACCGCCGAGGTCAACTTCCACAGTCTGTGCCTTTTCAAGAGATATGTTTGTCATACAGACTGTTACCCTGTCTCCCTTCTTTGATGCGGTGAGCGATACTGAGGGAATCTTCTTGTCTGCGGTGGCCTGTATCTCTTCGCAGGTTAGCTGGCATGGAATGTATGTGGCGTCCATGTGTGGCTTGTACATTTTGAAGATGTAGTATGTGGGGGTGAGCACCATCTCCTTGTCCTTTGTGAGAATCATTGCCTGAAGCACGTTTACTACCTGTGCTATGTTTGCCATCTTAACACGCTTTGTGTGCTTGTGGAAAATGTCGAGTGTTGTGGATGCCACTATGGCGTCTCGCATGGTCTGCTGCTGATAAAGATGCCCTTTTATGGATCCTGGTTCTTCATCCCACCATGTGCCCCATTCATCAACGAGGAGGTCAATCTTGCGTTGTGGGTCATACTTGTCCATAACTTTCTCATGGCTTGAGATGAGCTCGTCCATGAAGAGTGCACGCTCCATATTGTCATAGTATGTCTTGCTGTCGAACTGTGTTGCAGAGCCGTGATTGCTCCAATCACGCACTGCATAGTAGTGCACGGATATGCCTGGCATGAGGGGACCGATTTTCTTCATGCAGACTTCTGTCCAGTGTGTGTCGCCTGCATTAGCTCCTGAGGCTACCCGGTAGAGTTTGTTGCCGCTGTAATCTCTTGCGTATATGGCATAACGGCGGTAGAGGTCTGCGTAATACTCGACGTGCATGTTTCCGCCGCATCCCCATGACTCGTTGCCGATGCCGAAATACTTTACCTTCCATGGCTCCTGCCTACCGTTCTTGCGACGCATCTCTGCCATTGTTGAGTTTGAGGCGGAAGTCATGTATTCAACCCACTTCGCCATCTCTTCAACAGTTCCACCTCCGACATTTCCACTGACATAAGGCTCGCATCCGAGCATCTCGCAGAGGTTGAGAAATTCGTGTGTTCCGAAGGAGTTGTCTTCAACTGTTCCTCCCCAGTTGTTGTTGACGAGTCTCGGTCGCTTCTCCTGTGGTCCGACGCCATCCATCCAGTGGTATTCGTCGGCGAAGCATCCGCCGGGCCAGCGTAGCACAGGGATGCTGAGTTCCTTGAGGGCATTGAAGACGTCTGTTCGATAGCCGTTTGTGTTAGGGATGTGTGAGTCCTTGCCGACCCAGAGTCCGCCATAGATGCACGAACCGAGGTGTTCCGCAAACTGTCCGTAAATTTCCTTCGGGATGAGGGTTTGGGCATCCTGTGGCTGTAGTGTAGCCTTTGCGTCTTGTGCAAAGGTAGCAGCACTGCCTAAAAGAGTCATGGCTGCAGAGAGAAGAATTTTTTTCATGATATTTGTTTTAGCAATAGTGAAAAAATAACTTGTGATGATTTTTAACGTTAATTACCGTAAATTTATTCGTGTAATCGGCTTGCCGCTTGTCAGAGCAAGTAACCGGCTTGCCACTTTCACAAAGCAAAGCGACTGAAAGAATGTTTCGTAAATTATTTATCATCAAATAATTAAAGTTTAATTCACGTTTTAATTAACGAAAATTCGCGTTAAAAAGTTTCGCAAATATTTCTTTAAGCGTTACTTATTTGTTATGGGGACCAAATTTACCAATAGTTCTCGAGTATTATTTCAAAAGTGAGTAGTGAATATTGTGGTATAGTACTGTCTTCTGTAGTTCCGTACCCTAACTGGTGGGGTATATAAACTATCCAGTGGTCGCCGATATGCATGTTCTGCAGTGCAGTGCTGAAGCCTGTTATTACGCCACTTACGGAGAATGATGCAGGGCGTGATGTGACAGGGCTGTACTCCGCTGTGGAGAATGATTTGTCAAAGACCTTGCCCGTAGGGAAGGATGTTGATGGCTGTAGTTTTCCTCTATAGCTTACTTTTACGGAGTCAGAATAGATTGGGATTCCTGTCTTTGTCGTGGGCTTAATGAGTTCTTGCACTCTTTGCAGTTTTCTTACTACGATGTAGTCCTCTGGGATTAGGGTTTGTGCAGAAAGTTTGGTGTATGTTCTGATTGTGTCGAGATCGTCTGAGGGGCTTTGAATTGCGTTGTTGTACAGTGTTTTGAAAGCCTTTTCGTTGACTTCCTGCCAATTGACATATTCCGGTACGGTGTCGTCCTCTTCCTTACATGATGTGAGGAAGATGGCTGGCAGGATGAATAAAAGAAGTTTCTTCATGTTGTGTGATTGTATCGTATGTTCTTTACTTCAGGTTCTTGAGAAGGCTTGTTATGCTGACCTTGTCCTCGATTAGTGCGCGGAGGTCTTCAATCTTCACGCGTTGCTGCTCCATAGTGTCGCGGTCGCGGAGTGTTACACATCCGTCTTCGAGCGAGTCGAAGTCAACAGTTACGCAGTAAGGAGTGCCGACAGCGTCCTGTTTGCGGTAGCGCTTGCCGATAGAACCCTTCTCGTCGTAAGACACATTGAAGTGGAACTTGAGGTTGTCCATAATCTCGCGTGCCTTCTCCGGCAGCCCGTTCTTCTTCACGAGCGGCATTACGCAGAGTTTTGTCGGTGCGAGAGCTGCGGGGAGGTGCAGCACTACGCGGGTCTCTCCGTTCTCAAGCTGCTCCTCTTCGTAAGAGTGGCACATGACGCTGAGGAACATACGGTCAACACCGATGGAAGTCTCGATGACGTAAGGCACATAGCTTTCGTTTGTTTCTGGGTCGAAATACTTTATCTGCTTGCCGGAGTATTTCTCATGCTGTGAGAGGTCGAAGTTTGTGCGCGAGTGTATGCCCTCCACCTCTTTGAATCCGAATGGCATGTGGAACTCCACATCTGTTGCCGCATTAGCGTAGTGTGCGAGCTTGTCGTGGTCGTGGAAGCGGTAGTTCTCTGCTCCGAAGCCGAGATTCTGGTGCCATGCCATACGAGTCTCCTTCCATTTTGCGAACCACTCCAGTTCTGTGCCTGGCTTTACGAAGAACTGCATCTCCATCTGCTCGAACTCGCGCATACGGAAAATGAACTGTCGTGCAACTATCTCGTTGCGGAAGGCCTTGCCTATCTGTGCTATGCCGAAAGGAATTTTCATGTTGCCGGTCTTCTGCACATTGAGGTAGTTCACGAATATGCCCTGTGCAGTCTCCGGACGAAGGTAAATCTTCATCGCAGCATCGGCGGAAGCCCCCATCTCTGTGGCGAACATGAGGTTGAACTGGCGTACATCAGTCCAGTTGCGAGTGCCGGAGATAGGGCATACTATCTCCTCGTCGAGGATTATCTGTTTGAGCTCGTCGAGGTTGTTGTCGTTGAGAGCCTTTGAGAAGCGCTGGTGGAGTGCGTCGCGCTTTGCCTGGTTTTCGAGCACGCGGGCGTTTGTTGTGCGAAACTGCTCCTCGTTGAAGGCGTTTCCGAAGCGTTTTGCTGCCTTGTCAACCTCTTTCTGAATCTTTTCGTCATACTTTGCGAGCTGGTCTTCGATGAGCACATCTGCACGGTATCGCTTCTTTGAGTCGCGGTTGTCGATGAGGGGGTCGTTAAAGGCATCTACGTGGCCAGAAGCCTTCCATATAGTAGGGTGCATGAATATGCAGGAGTCGATGCCGACGATGTTGTCGTGGAGGAGCACCATGCTCTTCCACCAATAGTCCTTGATGTTGTTTTTCATCATCACTCCGTTCTGACCGTAGTCATAAACGGCACCGAGACCGTCATAGATTTCAGAACTCGGGAACACGAAACCATACTCTTTGCAGTGAGAAATGATTTTCTTGAATACATCTTCTTGTTGTGCCATATTGTGTTTAGTTTTAGTTTTCCATACGGGAAATATTGTTAATTGGTTGATTATTTGCCTCGTAAGTAGATTCAACTGAATGTTGCAAATTTAGGTGATTCTGTGGATGATGTGGAAGGCGGATGATTGGTATTTTTCTTGAAAATACGGGATATAGGTACTTTTTTGTGTGTTCTTTTTTGTGTTTAGTTATTAATGTGTACATTCGCACCGTTTTTTTAGACTAACGTTTAATGACAGGAATGAGCGAGGAAGTGATGACAGATAGTGAAGACATAGAAGAAGAGGCAGGATACATACCTTACGCTGACGCACAAGAAGCGGGGGGGGGGAAGGCAGTGCGTAATCTGAGCGGTATGTATGAGCGCTGGTTTCTGGACTATGCGTCTTATGTAATCCTTGAGCGTGCGGTGCCGCACGTTGGTGACGGTCTGAAGCCGGTGCAACGCAGGATCCTACACTCGATGAAGCGTATGGAGGACGGGAGGTTCAACAAGGTTGCGAACATTGTTGGACACACGATGCAGTTCCATCCTCACGGTGATGCGTCAATAGGTGATGCTCTGGTAGGTCTTGGTCAGAAGGATCTGCTGATTGACTGTCAGGGTAACTGGGGTAACATCCTTACGGGTGACCGTGCTGCTGCTCCCCGCTATATTGAAGCCCGGCTGTCGAAGTTTGCGCTTGAGGTGCTTTTCAACGGGAAGACGACGGAGTGGAAGATGAGCTACGACGGTAGGAACGAGGAGCCTATCGTTCTGCCGGCGAAGTTCCCTGTGTTGTTGTGTCAGGGTGCAGAGGGTATTGCTGTGAGCCTGACGTCGAAGATTCTGCCTCACAACTTTGTGGAGTTGTGTGATGCTGCCATTGCGTATCTGAAGGGAGAGGATTTTGTGCTTTACCCTGACTTCCCGACGGGAGGGTGTATGGATATTGGGAGATACAACGACGGTATGAGGGGGGGCACGCTGAAGGTGCGTGCAAGGATTGAGAAGATGGACGGGAAGACGCTTGCCATCAGGGAGATTCCTTTTGGGAAGACGTCATCCACTCTGATAACCTCGATTCTGAAGGCTGTGGAGGGTGGCAAGGTGAAGGCGCGGAAGGTTGAGGACAACACTGCGGCGGGTGTGGAGATTCTTGTACACCTTGCACCGGGTGTCAGTTCGGACAAGACGATTGACGCGCTGTATGCGTTTACGGACTGCGAGCTGTCGATTTCGCCGAACTGCTGCGTGATTGTGGACAGGGAGCCATGCTTCATGGGAGTGTCGGAGGTGCTGAAGAGGAATGTGGACCTTACTCTTGGACTGTTGCGCAGGGAACTGGAAATTGAACTAGAAGAGCTTCGGGAACAGCTGCATTTCTGCTCGCTGGAGAAAATCTTCATAGAGGAGAGGATATACAAGGACAGGGAGTTTGAGGAGGCAGAGAGTACGGACGCTGCCTGTGAGCATATTGATTTGCGCCTGACGCCGTGGTACAGCCAGATGATACGGGAGGTGACGAAGGATGACATCCTGCGACTGCTGGAAATCAAGATGCAGAGAATTCTGAAATTCAACTCGGACAAGGCAGAGGAGCATATCGCAAGGTTGCAGAAGGGTATAAAG
>JABUUG010000094.1:5763-8622 GCA_021443285.1 Bacteroidaceae bacterium | reverse complement strand
GTAGTAAATCGTGAAGAATATAACCAATGTGCGTTCTAATGAACTTTTTGGGTTAAACCCAAATACTCCATTAGAGAAAGAGGGTGTGCCGCAATAACGGCACACCCTCTTGGTTTTAACTCCTATAGTTGTTATTCCCCAGCCATGTGTTTCAGGGCATCCGTGATGACCGGCACAAGGTCTGCCTTACGGCTCAACTTCCTTCCGCTGTTCACCCACGACTTGCCCACCGATGGGCCGTAGGCGTTCTCCATGATTTCCTTCGCGCCCTCACCGTCATAGATGATGTATGTAACAGGCTCTTTGCGCACAACAGTGGGCGGGGTATATGGAGGGTCGGAGTGTATGTCCACCTTGCAGAATATCATCTGCATGCCCTTTTCAGCACGAATCCTCTGCATCGCGACGAGTATCCTTTCAAGGAAGGAGTCGAATGTTGATGCATCATACCAGTCCAGCGAACCGATTCCCAGATAAACGCCCGCAATCTCGTACTCCTTGGCATCACTGTAATATATCTCTTCATCGGTCATGCCATCGTAACTGCACGATGCCTCCACCATACCTTTATAAATATCCTCAGCCTCCTCTTCGGCAATGTGAAGCTGGGCTGCCAGCTCGGTGTACGCCGTACTGTCCACCCCTGTGTACATGCTGGTGCGGTTGCCGGTGTCTGAGAGGATGCCTGCCAGCAGGGATTTGGCGATGGTGTCAGGAATATCCACTCCGAAATCGCGATAGGCGGTGAAGACGAGCGTACAGGTGGCACCGACGGGCGCACTGCGGTAGAACAGCGGGTTACTTGACGTGGCGTTGCCCAGCGAATGGTGGTCGATGATTTGCAGCAATGTGGCGCTCTCTGCACCGCTGACCGATTGGATGTACTCGCTGTGGTCGGTCATGATGAACCTGTCCGCGGGTTCCAGTGTTCCCAGCACCTGTGGAATGTAGATGCCAAGGCGTTTTTGCAGATACTTTGTCTCACGGTTGGCCTCTCCGGCGGCGCGTGCCTCGCATTTGTAGCCAAGCGACTTCATCAGTGCCGCATAACCCACCGCCGAACATACCGCGTCAACGTCGGGCGTCTTGTGTCCCACCACATAAGTTGTGCCATCTCCCCAGTTCAGTTGACGCAGCGCGTCCGTCCATTTGAGGTCATCTTTCACAGGCACATACACAAATTCCGTCTCTTTTTCGCAGGCCGACATGAGCGTCAGGACGGCCAACAGGCAGAAACCTCTAAAAAAAGTGTTCATAGCATTTATTGTTCTTTGTTTTTTCACAAGGTAAAAACAGTTCAAGGAAGCCGCATAATTTGCAATTTATCTGTGGTTAAGACCTTTTATGCTCATGCGTGTTACACCCTTGTAGTCAACGGTGCCGAGCATTTCGACATATTCCATAATGATGCCTGCGGTAGATTTCTCTGTATCTGTCTGCGTTTTCGATGCAAGCGACTTCGCAGTGATTGAAGTGAAATCGCTCATCGCCACCTTATATGTCTTTTTCATGTTGAATTTGCTGCCATCCTCGTTTGTCAGTTTCACGTCGGCACGCTTCTTTTCCATGGAGATGGTATATTTGAAGCCTGCAACGTATGGAGGCCCGTATTCATCGAGCGACTTCATCTCATCAAGAGCCTTGACAAGTTCTTCGCCCGTAATCTCTACGCAAACAAGCTTATTTCCGAATGGGTCGAGTCTCAGTATGTCATTAACCGTTATGTCGCCGGCCTCCTTGTCGCTGTAGCGCACTCCTCCGGCATTCACGATGGCGAGGTCAGCCTTTGCCCCCCATTTAAGGGCGTCTGCCATAAAGCAGCCGAGCTCCTCCCTCTGCTCAAAGTCGTTAACCGCCTTGCCCAAAACGCGCTGGAACTCAGGTATCGCGCTGTACTCGTCCAGCATAGCCTTGATTTTCGGGTGCACGCCAGTGGCATACTTGCATTCATACGTCTTGCATTTCTTGTCCACAACCTTTCCTCCCCTTACTTTCAGGTCCACCTCATTCAGGTATGTGAGGTCGCGTTTAGCCTGGACAATCATCACGCCGTTTACCATCTCGCCAGGAACGAGGTCGTGGGAATGCCCGCCGACAATAAGGTCGAACTGCCCGTATTTCTCAGCCACCTCCTTGTCCTTCGGGAATCCGAGGTGGGTGAGTCCGATATAGACATCACACTGGTTGCGGAGCCATGAGTAGTTCTCTATCTCCTTGTCGGGCGTCGTGAAACGGAATCCCTTTATGCGGTCGGGATGGCATTCGATGAGGTTTTTCTCATTGGTGCTTACCACACCCAATACGGCGATGCGCACACCTTGGTGCTCGAAAATACGGAAGGGCTGAGTGTGTATCTTCAGCGAGTCGGCGGGATAGGCATTCGCGCAGACGTATGGAAACGCGCTGTTGTTGATGCTAAAGGCATATCCCGAAGGGTCGCAGTCGCACTCGTGGTTGCCCATTGTGGACATGTTGAACCCGATGGCGTTCATCATTTCCACCATCGGCCGGTTGGGCTCCGGGCACTTGTCGTTCAGAGGGTTGCCCGTCCTGTTGTCTCCGGCAGAGAAGAGCAGTACATCGGGATGCTTGCTGCGGATGCTGTCCACCAGATAGGCGAATTTCGGGAAGTTCTGGATGGCGGAATGCAGGTCGTTGACACACAGAATCTTTATGTCAGCATCCTGTGCCGCTATCGGTAGGGAGAAGAGAAGGGAAAGGAATAACAGTTTTAGTTTCATAACGAATTATTAAATTACCTATATAGTTTGTGTTCAATCTGTATCTGAAAAAATCATTTATTTTGGGGAGTTAAAGGAGTTAAGGGAGTTAAAGGAGTTAAGGGAGTTAAAGAAGTTA
>JABUUG010000094.1:0-2299 GCA_021443285.1 Bacteroidaceae bacterium | reverse complement strand
TAGACAAAAAATCTAATCAAAAATAAAATTCAATACAAACCATTCTCTAATGAACTATTGGGGTTAAAACACACTGTCTCAGTCATCAGTATCATTATCTCGAAAATGTGTGATGTGATTGGTGCCAGCCAGCCTCTCCAAAGTTACCATCCTGGAGGCACACTACAGTACTTTCGCATGAAGTACTGACTTATATATGCCATTTACGCCAGTACTCCATGCGGAAGTACTGGCGTAACCATAGCCAGGAGATATGGGTGAGCGACAAAGCCCACCCTCTTCTTTATACATCCATCGCGGCGTGGAAGCCTTCATAGACGGCTTTGGTGATATTGGCTGGACGGACGCAGTCGCCCACTTCGCGCACGAAGGGGGCGGTGTTGTAGAGCTTCTCCACTGCGGGGCGGTTGGCACGCTGACCAACGGCGCAGATGACTGTCTGGGCTGGTATCAGTTCCTCGTTTCCTTCGGCATTGCGGCAGACGAGACCTTCGGGCGTGATGCGCAGACCCGCCCAGCCAGTGTGCGTTGTTGTGTATTGCGCCACCTTACGCATAAGGATAGGACGGTTGCGGACATTGCAGTCGGGAGCGAGGGTGTCGCGCATCTCCACAAGATGAACCTTCCTGCCATCCTGTCCGAGATGTACGGCACATTCGCATCCGGCAAGACCGCCGCCGAGCACCACTACGGTATCCCCTACCCTATCCTTCTCCAGATAATAGTTGTTTACGACCACCACATTGTCGCCGTCGATTCCGGGAAGCGGGGGGACGATAGGGGTTGAACCGACTGCAATGATGAGCGCATCGGGAGCCTCTTTCTCAACATATTCGGGGGTTACTTCGGTGTTCAGACGAATCTCAACGCCTTCCTTCAGAGCCTGAGTCTCAAGGGTTATGCCGAGCTTGTACATCTCGTATTTGAACGGTATCGCCTGTTCGGACTTCAAGATGCCTCCCACCTTGTCGCCCTTCTCGCAGAGGATGACCTCGTGTCCGCGTCTTGCCGCAGTAACGGCAGCCTCAAGTCCGGCAACACCGGCACCGGCAACAAGCACCTTCTTCTTCTTGAACGCAGGCACCACCTCCATGCCCTCTATCTCACGACCGATAATCGGATTGACGGCGCAACGGCGTGTGAAGGTGGTCGGGCGTTCAGCCATACAGGTGTAGCAGCGCAGACAGCCCACCACCTCGTCCTCATTGCCGGCAGCAACCTTGTTCGGCAGGAACGGGTCGGCGAGCAGCTGTCGGGCCATATACACCACATCAGCCTTGCCCGATGCTATTATCTCTTCCATCTGCTGCGGGTCGCTCAGTCCGCCGATACAGGCTACGGGCTTCTTGACGTGCTTCTTTATCTCGGCGGCATACTGCACATTCCTGCCATGAGGGTCGAACATAGGAAGGGTGGTATCGAAGAAACCGAACTGATACGAGCCCACAGAGACGTGTATCAGGTCAACGAGGTCTTCCACAGCCTGGGCTATGCGCACGCCCTCATTGATGTCGTACCCGCCCTCATACAGCTCCGCACCGCTGAGACGAATCTCGATGGGGAAGTTCGGGCCTACCGCCTCGCGGATAGCCATCAGCGCCTCGCGCACTATACGTACACGGTTCTCCAGCGAACCGCCATATTCGTCTGTACGGTGGTTGAAATACGGGGTGAGGAACTGGTGCAGCAGCCATCCATGACCTGCATGGAGCATCAGCATCTCATAGCCAGCGCGCTTGCACAGGGCGGCACTCTCGCCGTAGCTCTTCACGATGTCCTTAATCTGTTCGCGAGAGAGCTCTTTCACCGGCCGACCGTCTGGGCGCACATTGTCGCTCGGCCCCCATTGGTTGAGGCTCGCCTTCTTGTTTTTGTCAGCCATATATGTGCCGGCATACTGACCGGAATGGGACAGCTCGGCACTTGGCACAGCGCCATGGCGGCGGATGGAGTCGGCGACAAAGGTGTGTGCGGCGAGATTGCCCACTGTGGTGAGGTTGATGTGGAGCATGTGGCTCTGGTCGGTCTCGGGATGTACTACAATCTCGCTGACCGTTACGCTTGCGGCACCGCCTTTGGCACGAAGCTCATAGAATCCTTGTGTACGAGGGCCCGGCGTGCAGTCGGCTGTAATGTCTGTTGCGCCCATCGGAGCGGAAAACATTCTGTTACGGAATGTAACATTGCCCAGTTTAATCGGGCTTAGAAGATGAGGGTAGTTGGTTTTCATAATATTAATTACCATTTAGCTATTTACTATTTAAAGAAGTTAAGGGAGTTAAAGGAGTTAAAGAAGTTA
>JABUUG010000093.1 GCA_021443285.1 Bacteroidaceae bacterium | reverse complement strand
TAAAGGAGTTAAAGGAGTTAAAGACAAATCACTTCTTGCCTGACAACTAACTGAATACAAATCACATAGGTAATGTCTTTAACTCCTTTTACTTCTTTAACTCCTTTAACTTCATAACCAATAACCATGAGTCTTTATTTACTTGTTCACCGCCGCCTCTTCCTGCACTACATTTATCGCGTAGTCGCCAATCTTTTCGCATCCGGAGATGAAGTCGTTGTAGAAGGTGCCGAGGCGATAGCTGTAAACGCCCTTGCTCACGGAGTCGAGGTTCTCCTCGCGGCACTGGTTGCGCAGCTCGTTAATCTTCTGCTCCACCTTGTAGTTCTTCGACAGGCTGAGGGTTTCGTGCTCAGGGCCGGTTATCACGGCGTGCATATCCTCCATCGCCTCGTTCACAAGGTCGAGCATCTGCTCTATGTTTGCCTGCTGCTGTATGGTGAAGGGTGCTGGTTCGTTCTTGCGCTTGCGCGAAACGGTGCGTGCCAGGTGGTAGAACGAGTCGCCGATAGACTCCAGTTCGTCCACCTCGCGGAGCATGCAGGCTATGTGGTTCTTTGAGTAGGCGGAGAGCCTTCCCTCGCTCACCTTACGCAGATAAGAGGCTATCTCCTCCTCCATGTTGTCGGTTATCTGCTCGTAGTGCTCCACCTTCTTGTATATCTTCTCGAAGTCGGCGTCCTTCTCGGTGTCCAGACACTGGCGCACCATGCCGAGCATCTTCATGCAGCGCTCTGCGA
Organism: Bacteroidaceae bacterium; assembly: GCA_021443285.1. Taxonomy (GTDB): domain Bacteria; phylum Bacteroidota; class Bacteroidia; order Bacteroidales; family Bacteroidaceae; genus Prevotella. The sequence continues at coordinate 4,962 of JABUUG010000093.1, read as the reverse complement.
GTACGCCTATCTCGTTGCGTGCCTGCCAGATGGAAAGCTCTGAGGTAGAGAGCAGACCGCCGGTGATGTACTTCAGGCGACCTTCCGAATCGTCCTCCTTCTGCGGCAGCACGCGGCACACGAACAGCTCTATCTGACGTACAAAACCTATGAGCAGCAGGGTGTTGAACACGTTGAACGCGGTGTGGAAGGCTGACAGCTTGAAGAGGTCGTTGTTCGGGGCAAGCATGATGTTATCCACAAACCAGTTCACTGCATCGCAGAACGGATAGAAGATTACCAGCACCACGACCACGCCGAAGACGTTGAAGAACATGTGCGCCAGGGCTGCCCGGCGTGCCTGTGTGTTGGCTGTGAGCGACGCTATGAAGGCTGTGATGGTTGTTCCGATGTTCTGACCCATGGCGAGTGCGGCTGCCTGCTCCAGTCCGAAGCCTTCGATGTTCATGTCGAAGAGCATGAGCGTGATAGCCATCGTTGCGGCGGAGGCCTGTACAACCATTGTCACCAGTGCGCCCACGATGACGAAAAGGATGACCGTGAAGAAGCCGCCGCCAGCCACCTGTGCGAGCATCTTTGCCACCATTTCGCCGATGTTGAGCGCCATGGCAGCCTCCTGAAGATGGAACAGACCCATGAACAGGAACGAGAATCCGAAGATGAACTCTCCCACCGACTTGCGCTTGGAGTCGCCGCTGAATATCAGTGGCACAGCAATGGCGAGCAGGGGCAGGGCCAGTGCGCTGATGTTCACCTTGAAGCCTATGGCGGAGATAATCCACGCCGTAACCGTAGTACCCACGTTGGCACCCATGATAACGCCTATCGCCTGTGCCAGCGACATCAGGCCGGCATTAACGAAAGATACAACCATCACGGTTGTTGCCGATGATGATTGTATCAAAGCTGTTACGGTGATACCTGTTATCACACCCATAAAACGATTCTTGGTCATTGCTGCCAAGATGTTGCGCAGGCGGTCGCCCGCGAATTTCTCCAAGCCCTCGCTCATGGTCTTCATACCGAAAAGGAAGAGTCCGAGCGCACCAATAAGGGAGAGAAGATTAACAAGATTGTCCATTTATATAATGAATTAAACCGTGGGTGCTAATTTATAGAACCCACCTGAAAATACTGCATGACAATTTCTCCGCAAAATTGCATAATAATTACAATATATAAGCATAACGCCCAAGGGGACACCACCTCTCTTGACATATATTGCCAACAGAGGTTGTTCTATATGTCGGTAAACGATGTGCGCAAAACACGGAAAAAGGCGGCTGTCCGTTGCGACACGCCGCCTTTTTCCTCTTGCTGCCAAGACCTTTGCGCAGTCTTGGGCGCTTATTCGTTTTGTCCACTATGCCGTAAGGGCATCCGCGAGCTTCTCTATCTGCCCGATGGTCTCTGGCTTCACGGTTGAACGGATTGACACCTGTTCGTCGAGAACCTTCACGTTGCTGAGCTCTTCGAGCTTTGCGCGCATCAGCTTTGCCGCTGCCGGTGCCCATGAACCGTTCTCGATGAGTCCCACCGTGCGGTTTTTGTAGCCCTTCGACTTCAGGTGTGCAAGGAAGTCCTCCATCTTCGGCATAATGCCGGCGTCGTATGTCGGGGCGCAAAGCACCATGCGGTCGTAGCGGAAAGCGTCCTCTATTCCCTCTGCCATATCGTCGTGTGTGAGGTCGTTCATTGCCACCTTAACTCCCTTTGCCTCAAGCTTTTCCTTGAGTATCTCCGCCGCCTTGGCGGTGTTGCCGTGCAGTGTGGTGTGGGCGATGAACACTCCGATGGTCTCCGGCTCGTACTTGCTCCATGTGTCGTAGAGCCCGATGTAGTGTCCGAGGTCTTCCTTCAGCACCGGTCCGTGCAGCGGGCAGATGGTCTTTATGTCGAGTGCGGCGGCTTTCTTCAGCACAGCCTGTACCTGTGCGCCGTATTTTCCGCAGATGTTGAAGTAGTAGCGGCGTGCCTCGCAGGCCCATTCCGCCTTCTCGTTCAGCTCTTCGCCAGCAGCGTTTGTCTCCGCAGGCTCTTTCTCTATTGCGCCAAACTTTCCGAAACCGTCGGCGGCAAACAGCACTTTCTCAGATGCCTCGTATGACATGAGCACCTCCGGCCAGTGTACCATCGGCGCCGCAATGAATTGCAGTGAGTGTGTGCCGAGCGAAACGACATCGCCTTCCTTTACCACCTGCACATTTGCCGACAGGTCTTCGTCGAAGAACTGCCCTAACATCTGCGATGCCTTTGCCGAGCAGAGCACCTTTGCCTCAGGGTACATAGAAACGAAACGGGCGATGTTTGCGGCGTGGTCTGGCTCCATGTGGTGTGCCACGAGATAGTCGGGCTTGCGGTCGCCGAGAGCAGCCTTGAGGTTTGCCTCCCACTCGTCGGTCTTCCTTGCATCGACAGTGTCCATCACTGCAACCTTCTCGTCAAGAATTACGTATGAATTGTATGACATACCCTCCGGCACTTCATACTGATGCTCAAAGAGGTCAATGTCGAGGTCGTCTACACCAATGTAGCGTATGCTTTGTGAAATAGTAGGTTTTTGCATAGTTTTATTTATGTTTTTACGATTTGTTCTGTTTTTTGGGGCCTTCGAGTTTTCGAAGTTTCAAACTTTCAAGCTTTCAATTGTTTAATTCCCCTCTGCCGCCAGATCCCCCAATTACCAAATGATAAAATAGAAAAATATCCGGGAAATAGTATAATAGCTAAATAGTCCGATAGTAAATAAGACTATTCTCTGGTGTGCTTCTTGCGGTATTCCTTTGGGGATATGCCCATGCGCTCCTTGAAGTATTTGCCGAGGAACGACTGGGTTGGGAAGTTGAGGTCTTCGGTAATCTCCTTTATGGATTTGGAGGTGTTGCGTAGCAGCACACGTATTTCGAGCATCACATAGTTGTCTATCCACACGTTGGGGGTCTGCTGCGATGCCTGCTTCACGGTCTCGGAGAGATACTTGGATGTGATGTTCAGCTGCTCTGCATACCACATTACGCGCCTCTCCTGACGGAAGTTCTCCTCAACAAGTGTGATGAACTGCATGAAGATTTCCTCTGCGCGGCTGGTCTTGTTGTTCATCAGCGTTGCCTGCTCGCGGAAGATGGCGTTGCAGACGGTGTATATTCCTGCGGTTATCAGGGAGCGTATCAGCTCCTGGCGGAACTTGTTTGTCTTGTCCAGCACCTTCATCTTCACGAAGGAGAATATCGCCACGATGTCCTCTATCTCCTCTGGAGTGAGCCTCACCACGGCATGGATGCGCGAGAAGAGGAACAGGCTGCGCAGCTCGTGCATATCCTTCACGAGCTCGTCGAAGAACTCCTTCGACCATATCATTGCTATTCCGCGGAGGTCGCTCGACAGCATATAGTTGTCCGTTACGCGGTCGCGCTGTATGATGATAAGGTCTCCCTCTTTCACTATACGCTCCTTTGTGTCTACGCTGAACTGCGCCTTGCCGTGCAGACAGAGTGCCACGATGATGTGTTCCGAACGCCGGGGCTCTGTTGGTATGGGCAGTCTGCTCAGATTGCTCAACAGGATCAAGTCATCGCCTATGTGAGCTGCGTCACAATTGCGGTATATTTGATTAAGATCTGCTATCATTGATTTATTTACTATTGGACTATTTACTATTTAGCTATTGGGAGATATTTGGTTATTCCGGTGTAAGCTTATTCTGCTCTGAGGGCTGTGAGCGCCTTGTTTTCCTCCCTTTCCATTATTTCCCTTTCGCCGGGGCCTTTGTCGTTTATGCCGCAGAGGTGCAGTATGCCGTGTATTATTACCCGGTGTAGCTCCTCCTCGTAGGTGGTGTGCTGCTGCTCGGCGTTTGTCCTCACCGTGTCGAGGCTTATCACGAGGTCGCCGTTGAGGGTGTCATCCTCGCAGTAGTCGAAGGTGATGATGTCGGTGTAGTAGTCGTGCTGGAGGTATTCGCGGTTCACTTCCAGTATCTTCTCGTCGTCGCAGAAGAGGTAGCCTATCTCGCCGACCTTTTTCCCGTAGGAGGCTGCCACATGCTTTATCCATGCCGACACGTCTCTGCGCCTTATCTTTGGGAAGCGGACATTCTCTGCTGAATACGTTATCATGGGAGGAACTGTTTTGTGTCTTTTCCGAAATGCTGCAGCTCCCTGACTACCGAGCTGCTGACGATTGCCTTGTCGGGCGAGGCAAAGAGTATTATGGTGTCAATCTCCGGGCAGAGTCTGCGGTTTATCTCCGCCTGTTCGCGTTCATACTCGAAGTCCTTGACGCTGCGCACGCCCTTTATTATGTATCGTGCGCCGACACGCTGTGCCATGTCCACAGTCAGGTCGCTGTATGTCTGCACGTCTATCTTCGGCTCGTTGCTGTATAGCTCCTTTATCTGCCTCACCCTCTCTTCTGCTGTCAGCATCGTCTGTTTGCGCTCGTTCACGCCCACTGCCACAACAATCCTGTCGAACAGCGGCAGGAAGCGGCGCACTATGTCGTCGTGTCCTGTTGTGAAGGGGTCGAATGAACCAGGGAAGAGGGCTGTCACGGGATTAGGGATTATTTGTTTTCAGAATTTTCGAGCTCTCGAATTTTCGAATTTTCGAGATTTCTCTATATATCGTTATATCCGAAGTGGTCGAGCTCTTTCTTCGATGAGCGCCAGTCCTTGTCCACCTTCACATAGCACTCAAGGTATATCTGCTTGCCGAAGAATTTCTCAAGCGCTTTGCGGGCTTCGGATGACACTTTTTTCAGTGCCACGCCCTGATGCCCGATTATTATGCCCTTTTGCGACTCTCGCTCCACATATATTATAGCGCGCACGCGGATGATGTCCTTTTCCTCCTTGAACGACTGCACCGCCACTTCCACCGAGTAGGGTATCTCCTTGTCGTAGTAGAGCAGTATCTTCTCGCGGATTATCTCGTTGACGAAGAAGCGGGCCGGTTTGTCCGTCAG
>JABUUG010000092.1 GCA_021443285.1 Bacteroidaceae bacterium | reverse complement strand
AATGTGGAGTTAATGTGTAGTTAAAGTGACAAATGACTTCTGCGCAAAAAGGTAATGTCCCTTTAACTCCACGTTAACTCCACTTTTCATAGAATCTACTTCTCAACAGTCTTTTGTATGGTTATGTCTATCGTTACCTTCGCCTTCGATGCATCAGAGAAGTCATAACCGATATACAGCAATGCCGACAGACCGTTTCCTACAGAAAGGTATTTGATAGAACGATATCTCACAACATCATCGCTCTTCCGCTCCCATTCGGAGTAGTTCTTCGTGTTCTTCAGACCGAACGAATTTATGATGTTGTCCTTTGTGAAGTTGCTGCCCGTTACACCCTCTGGTGCATAAAGAGCCGTGCTTACCGTTATCTCACTTATCTCATAGTCCGGACCGTCGTATGTCGTGCGCCATTGCATATCATCCAAATTATGAAGATGAATCTTCAATGCCTCATTTGATAGCCTCAACAAATCCTTCTCATGTTTCGTCATGGAGCCACTACCGTCGATAGAAGTTCCGTCAGACAGGGCAATCAGGTTCATCGCATCAGAAACCGTCAGGTAAATGTCCTTGCCATCATAGTTCTTCACCGTCTGGGCAGGGCTCATCGCAATAACCACATCGTTGAAGTCCATGTCTGAACCCTCAATGCTCCACTTATCTTCAAAACCCAACAGATGGTAGTTGGTGTCACCGTATTTCACTTCAAACTGGATTGCACTACACTCATCATTGTAAAGAGCGTTCTTCACAGGGAAACGCGTGTTGTACTCCTTCAGAGAGAAATGACGCGACCAGCTCCGCGAAGCATCGCATACACCAAAACCAAACAACGTACCCTTCGGTAACGTCATCTCAAAACCGTCACCATTAGTGCTGATGTAGTCGTTGCCCTGAATGTGCCCCTCCTTACATTTCCATGTACCCGGAGTCTCACCATTACCATACCCCGTGTTCCAGAAGTTTATCTGATGATACTCACCCGCAGTATCTATGTAGTAAAGGAAAAGCACGTCGTCGTCAAGACAACCGCTGAACAAGGGAGACACCTGCAAAGGCTCACCATTCGACTCATACATGAAGTCGCTTGCAAAACCACGCTCGTTCTTAATCGCAAGCAAGTCCTCATTATCCTCGCACACCTTCATGTAGTAGTCCGTCAGATACTGAACCTTGTCAAGGGTAAGCTCCTTCGAACGGTCATCCACATCCGTAGGTTCAATGATACATGGATAATAAATACCATTGCCCTGATTAACGTGAACACAAGTGTCGTACGGACGGGATGACATCGTCGAAATAAACGACTGCATCTCAATCTTGCCAATTGAAAACGTCGTATTACCTTTGTCATAATTCACAACAGACACATAGTCTGTCGGAGTTGGTGATGGACCAGGAGTGTCATCATCCTTAACGTCCCAACCACACGAACACACCAGCATGCACATACTTGCACACCACATCCAAACAAATGCAAATCTAATTTTTTTCATAACTGCATCATTATATGTTATTGTTTATTAATAAATTCCACCAGAGTATTAGGATTTCCAAGTTACCTTCCCCCTTATCATCACCATACCCAAAGCCAGGGACATTCCTCCCAACACCACTGAGTACAATATGAAAGTCATCCATGAGTCAGGCATAGCCACCATCCTCGCACACACACCAATTCCAATTGTTACAACCATCCCGAGCAAAGGGCGCCACATGTAGCCATAGAATGTATGCCAGGGCAGACCGAGGCAGTGTGCACCATATATGGGCAAAAAGAACAAACCACGGACAATCGAAAACACATTTCTCACACCCACAATCACAAACAACTTCTCCGTCAGATTATCTGTACACAAAAGACACACTATCACGGTAACAAATACCACCACACTGTTCACCAACACATAAATCGACGACCCCCGAACCCTGTTCGTAATCGTGAAAATGTTCCAGAAGCCCTCCATTGGCATATTTACCACAAACTCCGAGCACCCCGCTATCGTAAGCCACAGCAGCAACCTTCCATCCTCCGACGGAAGCCACAAGCCGAAAAACACATCACCATACACAAACAGAACTGTCAGCACAGGAAGCACCAGAACAGACATTATCCTGATAGACTTGCCCATCTCGGCACAAATCCTGTCCATCCGCCCCTCTGCAAAATCCTTAGTCAGAGACGGAGCAAACGAACTCGACATAAGACCAAACAGCTGTCGCACATAACCCGGCACCTGCACCGTTACAGCAATCGTACCCATAGCAGCGCCACCTACAAACCAGTTCGCCAATATAAGGTCGCAACCCTGATGCAGAATCGTCCCCAGCTTCGTAATAAGATTCCATACACCAGACAGCGTCAAGCCCCTTATGCATCCCCAGTCAAAGTCTCTCATACTAACAAACAGCCCCGGAGTCAGCTTCCTGCAGATATAAACATTCACTATCACAAGATAAACCGACGACAACAGCAACCCCAAACCCATATACCACAAGCGGGCAGGATACATGCCAAAAAGCAGTACAAGCACCAGCAGCCATATCAGCTTGGAAACAAGATTCCTCATCGAACTGATGTCCAGCCTGTTCTCAATAAAGGTCGCAACCTGGTAAACGTTGAACACCAGCAGCAGCACATTAGTCACAGTAAGCAAACCAAACAGACAGCGCACATCCCATACAAGACCCTCGGAAATACTTACCACCTCCCGCAAGAACACTATTATACCACCGGATGCAATCAAAATAAAAACTCCCAAGACGCAGTTCCCAAAAAACACTGAAGAAAAATACTTGCGAGCCTTCTCTACATTCCCCTTGTGAAACTCTATAGCAATAAACCTGCCTGCCATCGAGTTCAAAGCAACTGTCGCTAATTGCAGATAGCCAATGACATTATTTGACAACCCGAAAAAACCGTAAGCCTCAATACCAAGCCTACTTACAACGTACGGCGTAAGAAAAAAAGTAATTCCAAACGAGATTACAAAAACCCCGCCTGACGTAACCATATTCAATGCCAACTGCCTGTCTCTGCCAAACAACATCTTTTACTGACTCCCTTTTTTATCTTAAAGCCATACAGTATAATTCCGCGGCAAATTTACAAAATGCAGCACATAATTCAAAAGGACAGCCAACTTTTTCATAAGTTGGCTGTCCTTTTCATACAAATCTTTTGATAAAAGATGCTGTGTTAAGTCCTAAATCAAACGCCTCACACAAAATCCTCCATAAGAACAAGCGTCTAAAAATAGTATGCTGCCGAAATCTGCCATGCATTTGCCCTCACACGACTCAGATTACCCAACAGGCTGTCTATCTCACCCGTCTTCCCGCAAACCAGATTATAGTTCGCCGCAATCTCCACATGCTTGATAAGCGTAAAGCCCAAACCGAAGTTTACCGAAAACTCAGATCCGCTCCAAGTGAAATCCTTATAGTCCGTTAGAGGATTCTTGTCCCCGACATTAAAACCTATCTGTGGACCAGCCTTCAGAAACAGCGACAGCATCGAACCAAGCCCAATGTTATAGCGCAGGTTTACAGGAATGTTAATCGCATGATGCTTCACCTTCTCTGTTCCCTTTGTCCCATTATACTCAATTTCTGTAGTTCGTTGGTCATAGAGAGCTGCCGCATCAACACCAAAACCCAGAGGAAGACCTATCTTGATTGTCGGGCCGATGAACCAACCTACATTGTTCGTGGAACTGAATACATCCGAACTGAAACTCAGTTTTGCAATGTTTATACCACCCTTTACACCAAAGTTTATCTTCGCTGAGGCGGACAGGGCTACTAATAATACAAAAATAAATGATAATGAACGTTTCATAGATAATGTTGTTTGTTTTTTCCCGGTTTTAATGATTACTTAAATAATCAGTGTCTCTGCCTTCTTACAGTAATCGTGGCATTTGAAGCTGCCGTCTGCTTTGTTTTCACAGTTTTCCCCGAATCTGAAGAGCCTCCAGACCTGCGTGTCTTGCGCTGTTTCTTCGCATTTGCTTTCAGAAGTTTAGGGTCAAGTTTTGCTATAGAGTCAAGCGAATCCTTACGAGCCTGATCTCCCCAAATGTTCTTCTCAAACATCCTGATTTCCTCCTCTATACGCTTCTGCTCAGCAGTCAACGCTGTGTCGTTCTTGCAGTATTCCATAAGCGTGCGTCCCTGCATGTTCACGGTCTTATAGATTTTCCCATCATACATGTTCTTCGTGAAGAAATCATCCATGCTCATTGTCGCAGCATTGTTCACATTGCTCGTCATGAGGTTCTGTTTGGACAGGAACGGGGCCACGTCAGAATACCGAATCCAAAACAGAGGATAGTTCTGTGCGGGTGAGTCCTCGCCGCCCCAGCTGTCTTCTACACGCTGCATGATAGGACATATTGCAGTTACATTTCTGTGGAAACTTGCCGAACCTTGGTCGTAATACGCAGACTCCTTTATATAGTATTTCTTCACCTCGGCAGAAGGTATGTCGCTGTTGTCAATCCTGATCCTGCCCTGTGCGTTCTTCTCATAGAAGATATGGTAGTCGTCCAAAAAGCGCAGAGGCTTGATGCGGGCTGAGTCCGTGAAGTCCTCGTTGTTGTCAAGTTTATACTGGTATGCCTTCACCTGTCCAGAGAGCACAAGCTTAAAAAGATACGTGAACAAGTTCATGTTCTTGCCCTGAGGAGTTACCGGGAAATACAACGCTGCATTAGCGTCTTTGGTCAAATCCAGCTCACGGTAAACATCACGACGCCATACCACATTCTCGTCCATAGTCTGTGCCGTCGGGAACATTATCTTCGCACGGTTTGTCATGCCGTTTGCATTGCTTGCTTGCGCCTGCTGCTTCTGCACACGTGTCTGCTTAGGTTGTGCCATAGTGCACAACGGAAAAAACAGCATGAGAATTGCCAATCCGGTAAAACTAAAACTTTTGTTTTTTTTAACCATATACAGTATTGCCTATTTATTTCACTATCACCTCCATAGAAGCTTTGAGAGTTCTCGTCAGACCATCCGGGCCTGTTGCACTGACATGCGTTATATAGAAGCGTTTGTTCCTCGCCAGCTGCCTTATCATAGTCTTCTGGCGCTCCGAGAAGTTTGCGCCGTTAGATGCAAGTGGAACTGCATTGCCAAGATTGTCGAAGAACACCGCCTCAAAACTGTTCACCATGAACTCTATGTCAAGCAGTCCATCGTCAATCGCAGCCTTAATGCCACTTGCACCCATGAGACCCGCTTTAGCCATACCACCTCCCCAGAAACGGTCGTCGCCCGTGGGAATATATGGAGTTGGGTCGGGAAGTTTGCGTACCTTGAAGTCAAATGAACCGACTTTCCTGCCCGATATGCTCACGTCAAACGTTACAGGAGTCCCCACTGCGGCTGGACGTACTATGTAGTGTCCATTGCCCTTGGCTGTCAGCGAACCTCCAGACATGCTTACCGACACACTTGACAGAGGCACACCAGACACGCTTATGCTGACGGGGTTGTCAAAGCCTGCATAAAGCACATTCATCAGGTCGGCGGCAAGTGTGGCAAAGTTAGACTGCTCTTTAGGTATGTCAGAGATGTTCTTGTTCTCTATGGCAACCTTAATCTCTGGAGTGCTCTTCTCAAAATAAGGCTCTTCATCATGTTCGCAACCATTGAACAGGTTGTGCATAATCTCGCCCTCTGCATAGCGGACGTCGCTCTGCAGTTTTGTGAAAATCGTT
>JABUUG010000091.1:7969-13726 GCA_021443285.1 Bacteroidaceae bacterium | reverse complement strand
TACAACGACAAGCAGTTCCAGGAGAAACTCATCGACTGCGCAACTTCCTATAAGGTCGGCAGTGTATGGAATAAGGGTAATGTGGTGGGCCCGATGATTACGAACAATAATGAGAAACTTCTGAAGGCACTGTCAACACTTGAACTCGGTGAGAGCTGGCTTGTCGCTCCGCGTTGGATTGACGAGAAGAAGTATATTCTTGCTCCGACCGTGAAATGGGGTGTTAGGCCCGGCAGTTATTCTTTCAGGACGGAGCTGTTCGGTCCTATGCTGAGTGTGTGCCCGGTGAAAGACTTGAAGGAGGCGGTGGATCTGGTGAATGGCCTTGACTATGGTCTGACATCAGGTGTCCAGACTCTTGATGAGAAGGAACAACTTTACTGGCGTGATAACATCGAGGCGGGTAATCTGTACATAAACCGCGGTATCACCGGTGCTATTGTAAACCGTCAGCCATTCGGCGGCATGAAGCTTTCGGCCTTCGGCGGTGGCATCAAGGCTGGCGGTCCGAACTATGTGGCTCTGTTCATGAACATTGCTGACAAAAAGGGAGCGGTGAAGGACTGGAAGAAGAGCTACAAGGATGCTTATGACAAGGAGTTCAGCAAGCCTCGCGACTGGAACCACTGCATCGGTGAGCAGAATCTCTTCCGCTATCTGCCTGTAAAGAGTATGGCTCTGAGAGTGTTTGACGGGGACTCTGCTGAGGACATAGAGAAGGTGGTGTATGCGGCTCAATTAGTAGGGACGTGTCTGACGATAAGTGCACCAGAAGAATTCGATTGCAAGGTTGCCGGTAATGTTGCTGTAAAGAAGGAAAGTCTTTCCGACTTTATAAACGGCATAAAGCAGTATGAGCGTATCCGCACGATATCGTCGAATGTCCCTAATGAGTTGTGGCAGGCTGCGGCAGACAACGACAGGTATATAGCATCACTCAAGCCGTTGAACGAAGGACGTGTAGAGCTGATTAACTATATCAAGGAGCAGAGCATTGCCTTTGAGTATCACAGGTATGGCTCAATGCCCGTAGTGCCGGAGGACAAATAAGTTTTTTCCCATCTGTTCCCATTCTTTGCAAGAGAGGGGGACAGATGGGTTTATTAACTGGGGAGTTAATAGAGAAAGTACGGTGTGTGCTTTGGGATGTAATTTTTAGTATATTGCGCACGTCTATAATGACAAATAATTCATGCCATGATAAAAAGCAGATTAATAGTCTTAATCGCATTCCTGTTTATGTGCATCCATATAATGGCTCAATCGTTGGATGTGGAGGGAAAAGTTGTTGATAACAATGGAGACCCGATAATAGGCGCGACAGTGTCTGTAAAGAATTCGAAGGAAAGGGTTATTACAGACTATGATGGAAAATTCAGGATTAAAGGTGTCAAATCTTCTGCGACACTTGTGTTCTCCTATGTGGGTATGCTTTCTAAGGAAGAGAAGGTTAAGGGGACGATGTCTGTTGTGATGGAGAGTGATTCGCAGCGTCTTGACGATGTATTGGTTGTCGCCTTCGGTCAGCAGAAACGGAGCTCATTTACAGGTTCTGCGGCAGTTGTGGATTCGAAGGATTTGGAACTGCGTCAGGTTACGAATGTTGTGAGTGCGCTGGATGGTCAGGTGGCTGGTTTGCAGATGGTGAGCAGCTCTGGTGCTCCAGATGCTTCGCCGACATTGCTTATCCGTGGTGTGTCATCCATTAATTCTGGTACAGACCCATTGATTATTGTTGATGGTGCTCCTTTCGAGGCGGGTCTTAACAACATAAATCCGTCAGATATAGAGAGTGTTACGGTGCTGAAAGATGCTGCCTCGAATGCTCTTTATGGTGCTCGGGGAGCGAATGGTGTTATAATGATTACGACCAAGCAGGCAGGACAGGGCGAGGCAAAAGTAACATTTGATGCGAAATGGGGTGCGAATATGCGTGGTGCTCAGCGTTACGAGACGATTAATGACCCCCGACAGTATTATGAAACATATTACAGAGGACTTTATAACTATTATGTTTCAAACGGCAACTCGCTTTCTGACGCCCACATAATGGCAAATAACACTATGGGGCAGAGTTCGACCGTAGGTGGTCTGGGCTACATTGTGTATACTGCACCGCAGGGGGAATATCTGATAGGTGAGAACGGGAGGTTGAATCCGAATGCGACTTTAGGCAACCGTGTGTACAATAAGGGTGAGTACTACACTCTGATGCCTGACGACTGGTTTGAGAATGCCTACCGGACGGGATTCAGACAGGAGTATAACGTGAATGTGAACGGAGGTAATGACAGGGGACAGTTTTATGCGAGTGTAGGCTATCTGAAGAATGAGGGTATAGTACAAGCGTCTGATTTCAGCCGTTTTACTGCGCGCCTGAAGGCTTCTTATCTGGTGAAGAAATGGCTGAAGGTTGGTGGAAATGCGAACTATTCGCACTCGGTGTCGAATAACCTGGACAACGATGACGCTACAAACCTGTTTGCGATGCTTGCTTCGACTGCTCCGATATATCCTCTGTTTATAAGGGATGGTAATGGTGCAATCATGACGGACGAACACGGTGCGATGTATGACTATGGTAATGGTGCGGTAAACGGTGTTCTGCGTCCTGTTATGGCAAATGTGAATCCTTTGCAGTCAAATAGTCTTGATGTGTCGAAGGATAATTCAAACATGTACAGCATCTATGGCTTCGTTGATGTGATGCCTATAGATGGTCTGAAGATTACTGCCAATGCGACTGCGACCCAGCGGGATTACAGGCGTACGAGCACGGTAAGCCCGTGGTATGGCTATGGTGCAATGGCTTTCCCGACGGGTAATGTGTTTAAGGGACAGTACCGCTATGTAAACCTGAATTTCCAGCAGCTTGTGAATTATACTAAATCGTTTGGGAAGCATAATATGACGCTGCTCTTAGGTCATGAGTATTATGAATACAGTTACGAGTATGTAAACGGCACGAAAACGGGGATGGCTGACTACTGGGGGAATCAGGAACTGAACGGTGCGGTGACTACGGTATCAACGTATTCGGCAGCCACCTCGCATAGCACAGAAGGTTTCTTCTTCCGTGGTCTTTATGACTATGATGAGAAATGGTTTGCGAATGCAAGTTACCGACGTGATGCTTCGTCTCGTTTCCATCCTGACCATCGCTGGGGCAACTTCTTCTCGCTGGGTGCTGCATGGATGATGACAAAAGAAAACTGGATGAAGAATGTTGCTTGGCTTAATACGCTGAAGCTTAAGGCTTCGTTCGGTCAGCAGGGAAATGACAATATCGGCGATTTCCGATATACTGACACATATAACATCAACAATCTTAACGGTGAGGTGGCTCTGACATTCAATAGTAAGGGCAATGAGAACATCACATGGGAGACGTGTAGTTCGCTGAATGTGGGTGTGGAATTTGATATGTTCCACGGTCGTTTTGGTGGCGGTATAGAGTACTACAACAAGAAGACGACAGATATGCTTCTGTTTGTGAGCGACCCATTGTCGAGTGGATATACGGGTCATTATGAGAATGTGGGAGACATGAGGAACAGCGGTGTGGAACTGGAACTGCGCGGTATTCCTGTGAAGACGAAGGATTTCTCTTGGGCTTTGAATGTCAACCTGACGCATAACAGCAACAAGGTGACCTATCTTTCTCCGGAAAACAAGGGCGCGAATGCGTCTTTCTACGGGGATGGCAAGGTGTATAAGGGGGCGCAGAGCGGAAACTACTTTATTGGTGAAGACCTGCCGAGACATACGTGGTATATGCGCCATTATCTTGGCGTGAACGAGAAGGGTCAGGCGCTTTATGCGTGTGCAAATGCTCCGGACGGTTCGGGGACGACGACTGTGTGGTCGAATGCTGACTATGTGCTTTGCGGTTCGCCCTATAGTGACATAAACGGTGGTTTCGGGACATCGATAAGCTACAAGGGTATAGCGTTGAATGTGGGTTTCACATATGCTGTCGGAGGAAAGGTGTTTGACGATGGATACAGGACAAGCATGGCAATGCCGACGATGGGTTATACGGGCGGGGCGCTGCATCAGGATGTGCTGAACGCCTGGACAGCGGAGAACACTTCTTCACTTATACCGAGACTGCAGTTTAACGATACGAACTCGAACTATACGTCTTCGCGCTGGCTTACTGATGGCAGTTACCTGTCTCTTCAGTCGGTAAATTTGAGCTATACTTTCCCTCAGAAGCTTATAAAGTCGATATATCTTTCGAATCTGAGGGTGTATGTGAGCGGTGAGAACCTCTATTTGTGGAGCAAGCGAAAGGGATTAGACCCACGTAGCAACTCCGGATTTGATGGTTATTGTGCAATAACCAACTATGTTCCTATGCGCACAATAACGGGTGGCATATCTTTAACTTTCTAATTATGATTTATGATGTATGATTTGTTGATTTTCAGTGGCTTGCTTTGTGAAAGCGGCGAGCGGATTTTTCGCAAGATCAAGGAAACCCCATACTTCTTATTCTTGTTTTTTATTATGTCTGGCGTCTGCGGATGCGTTAAGGATGCAACCGTTGGTTCGACTTATCTGACAGCAAACCAGGTGGAAAGTTCGCCGGAAGCGCAGATGGCATTGCTACGCGGTGTTGCATCGCACATGACGAGCTGTAACAATCATGGTGCAAATTGCGATGGTGGGTATCCAGGCATAATGTACCTGAGAGAGTGCTATGGGGAGGATTTTCCTGTGTCAAACGATGCATACAGCTATTATTTCCATGATGAGAACGGGAATAATGTTACGTATCGGGGGTATTACGTAATGAGTTTCTACTATTCATTGATAAACAACTGCAACAATGTGATTGGAAACATCAATGCGGAGACTGCGCCTGCGTCGAGCCTTAATAACCTTGGCATTGCACTGGCATACCGTTCGCTCGCATATTTGGATCTGGCGAGGTTTATGGAATACCAGCCTACCGGCTATGAGAGTATAGACAATGAGGCGAAGACACAGTGGGGCTGTATGAAGCTGACGGCTTCTATAGTAACACCGAACATGAGTGCGGAACAACTGAAGAATAATCCGCGAGTGCCATACTACACTATGTACCGCTTTATCCTTAAAGACCTGAACGATGCAGAGAAATACCTTCTTAACTACACGCCTACATCGACGGTTTATCCGAATATCCATGTTGTGTATGGCATGAAGGCGAGGTTCTGGCTTGAACTGGCATCGCGTTTTGAGTCAATGCCAGAGGATTTGAGCGAACAGCTGAAGCACGAGAACGATGGCGACGGCTACGCACAACTTTCTGTCAGCTCGGCAACAGATTGCTACCAAAAAGCGGCGGAATATTCACAGAAGGCAATGGCTGGATATTCGCCGATGACACAGGAACAGTACCAAAATCCGACGACAGGATTTAATACTGCCGCAGACAACTCATGGATGTGGATAATGAGGAACAGCAGTAAGGACGAGGTACAGGATTTGTACTATTATTACTCCTTCCTCGGTCAGATGGTTTCAGAGGCTACATGGGCGATGGCGCAATATGGCGGACTGTTCCGCTGCATTACGAACCGTCTGTACAGTCTTATGGATGAGAACGACTGGCGTCGCTATTGTTGGGTATCGGAAGACGCTGCGGGGGCAGAGAAGGTGCCGGCAGGATACCGGTCGAATATGACGAACGAGCAGTGGAAGACGTTGCCGGCGTATGCAAACCTGAAGTTCCGCTCACGAAGCATGACAGACAACTATAGTCTTGGC
>JABUUG010000091.1:5113-7629 GCA_021443285.1 Bacteroidaceae bacterium | reverse complement strand
CCCTCAGAGTATGAGTCTAAGACAAATCCTGCCGCCGTGGGAAGTCCTGATCCTTCGCAGGTGGTAACACCGGAATAAGCAAGTTACTTTTAATCATCAATGAACCGATGAAACACATTAAATCATATACATATCTGCTCATGGCAATGTTTTTTACGGCATGTGGCAGTGAAACGCCATATACTCCAGCTGAACCAGTTTCTGCTGACAACTGGGGGGTGTATTTTGATGGTGACAATGACAGTGACTACCCTCGTTCACTCAGCGACCCTAACACTTTTGATATAACCGTAAAACGTGTGAATACCAATGGTGAACTGACTGTTCCTATTGTTGTGGAGAACACAACCGGTAAACTGGCTGCTCCAGAAAGTGTGACATTTGCCGATGGTGAGGTAGAGCAGAGTTTTTCCGTAACATACTCGGGACTGGAAGGCGGAAAGGTTGAAGGTACGCTTACCATACCTACTGCTTACACAAACCCATATACGGAGAAGAACGGATTCTGGAAGCAGCGTGTTGTCGTCTATCAACCTACGATAGTAAGCAGTAATGTCGTAATGGACTTTGACGCTGTTTCTTCCGGCACAGACAAGGGTACTTTTGACGAGGAGGTTTATACGATAACTCAGGTGCCAGGTGAAAACCGCTTCTTCTGGAATAACTTCCTGAACACGGGCTTCACGCTCGCCTTCATGATAGACGAAACTGACGGTAACGGGAACTTTGATCCAACAGATACGAAGAAATGTTACGGGTCTATCGTTCCAACGAATCATTATTATGATGATGGGGCTTACGGCTGGTATCTCTGCACGCAAGCAGACACGAGCCAAGGATATACTAAGCATGCATGGTCGCATAATGGTGATGATATCACGTCAATGTATTTCTATTGGGGCACCTATACCTATATAGACTTCCGTGAGATTCAGGGGAAGGAGAGTACATACGGCTATGGACGTTTTGCCCCACTGGTACAGAATGGGGATTGGTACTATTACGATTTTTACATTTATTACGATAAGGAGTAACAATAATGAAGGGAAAATATAAATACTCGGTTATATTGTCGGCATTATTTCTGTTGTTGGCGGTTATCTCGGTGTCATGCAGCAAGGATGAAAGCCCTAACAAGACGCCTATAAGTTCTCCTATTGGTGGTGCCATAGATGCAAGTGTCAGTTCTCTGACATTCCGATGGGAGGCAGAGAAGAATGCCACGCAGTACGGCTACCGGCTTTACGATGCAAACGGAACTCTCGTAAGCGGCGGTGTAACGAAAGAGACAACTCTGGTGTTCACAAAACTGAAAGACGATTCAGAGTATAAGCTTGAGATAATTGCTTTTGCTGCTGCCGCGAGCAATGAATACACTACAGCACAACCAGTGGTGCTAGCAGGTAGGACAAAGAAGATTGTTCCTTTGAATGCGCCGCAGTTGTGTGTTGATGTTACCGGATTGCGTGTTACGGTAACTTGGGAAGAGGTTGAAAACGCCGATGTCTACACCGTTCGCGTTCTTAGCAATGGAGAGGTGGTGAAGGAGACGGAAACGACATCCACTTCTTACACTTTTACCGGCGAACAGAAATCAGAATATAGCGTTGAAGTGAATGCCGATACGGAGGACGAGGCATATTCAGTGTCGGCATGGTCTCGCATAGACGGAATCAAGACAGAGGAAGAGGCGAAGCCGATATGGACAGTGGAAGGAGACTTCTATGACGCAGGTGAATACTTGCAGACGAACAAACGTACACTCATTGCATATTCTGACGGATCATATGTGATAAAGGACTGGCTGTTCACGGATTCCGGCTGCGACTTGCAGTTTAGCGTAAACGCTGACGGCACCATCACGGTTCTTAACAGCATAAGCGAATCTGGAGGATATGTGGGAGTGTATTATTATCCTGGTGGGTATTACACCTATTTGTATCCTGCATACAGTAGCTTCGATGCGGTTAATGGTTCGTTCTATGTCTATGCATACGGCGGTGGAGGTTCAGGTTATTCAACTTTCACATACGACCCGGAAAAGATAGTGAAAGCTCCAAAATACTCTGCTCTTGCCCAGACGCTTGAGAAATCCGGCTGGGGACAGGCTTTCCCTACTCTTACGAATGTGAAGGTGGATGTGTATGAGGACTATGTGCTGATACACGCTTTTGGCGGTGTGGAAGGTTACGACCTGAAAGTAGGAGTGGATACGGAGACGACAACCATAACGGGTGTAACACCGATAACGAATGGGGTTGAAGGTGATACGGCAACGTCGGGCTATGTTACTCTGGAAACGGGCAGGACAGATGATGCTGCGACTCTTAAACCTTACCTTGCATCAGGCTATTGTTACGGTTCGCTCGGTGATACGGAAGGGTATGTGCTTTTAGGTGCATACATTGGCACCACTTGGGGGCATTACTACATAAAGTGGTAAAGCCCCCCTGTGGGGAGGAAGATGGGGAGGTAACCGTCTTGACGCTTTCACAAAGCGAAGCGACTGAAAGAAA
>JABUUG010000091.1:0-4380 GCA_021443285.1 Bacteroidaceae bacterium | reverse complement strand
AGTCGCTTTGCTTTGTGAAAGCGGCAAGCCGGTTACTTGCTCTGGCAAGCGGCAAAGCCCATTACGGCACAATATTTCCGAACACGGTGGTGGCCTACGCATAAGTCATTTTCGATTACAATACTAAAATATTAAATAGTTCAATGGAAAACAAAAAGACTTGTCTATACGAAAAACATGTTGCCTTAGGTGCACTGGTATCTCCTTTCGGTGGTTTTGATATGCCCATCCAGTATAATGACATTGTTACTGAGCATAACGCTGTACGCCAAGCTGTGGGTGTATTTGATGTTTCGCACATGGGAGAGGTGGCGGTAACCGGTAACGATGCGGAAAAGTTTGTGAACTATATCTTTACAAATGACATTAAGGGTGCTCCGTTGGGAAAGATATATTATGGCATGATGTGTCTTGAAACAGGTGGTGTCGTGGATGACCTTTTAGTTTACAAACGGGGTGAAAATAATTTCTTCCTTGTGATAAACGCGGGTAACATCGACAAGGATGTGGCGTGGATTCTGAAACAGGCGGAAGCGTTTGACGTGTTTGTTGACCACCAGTCTGACTATTACGGTGAAATAGCCGTACAGGGTCCTGAGGCAGAAGCTGCTGTGGAGGAAATCCTCAACATTTCCTGCAAAGAGCTTGAGTTCTACACTTTCAAGACATTGGAGATTTCCACAGCAGATGGCAAAGAAACAATAATTGTTTCACGCACGGGATATACGGGCGAGGATGGCTTTGAGATTTATGCGAGTCATTCGCTGACAAACAGTTACTGGGACAAGCTTGTGGATGCTGGTGTGCAGCCCTGTGGGCTGGGTTGCCGCGACACGCTTCGTTTCGAGGTTGGACTTCCACTGTATGGCGACGAATTGTCGGAAGAGATTACGCCGATAATGGCATCGTTGGGCATATTCGTGAAGACAGACAAAGAGGCGTTTATCGGAAAAAGTGTGTTGGCAGAACAGAAGGCAAACGGTGTGTCGAAGAAAATCGTCGGTATAGAACTTGCTGACAAGGCAATTCCCCGACATGGGTATAATGTGTTGAATGCGGAAGGGGAGGTAATCGGTGAAGTAACCACGGGGTATAACTCTATTTCAACGGGTAAGAGTGTGTGTATGGCACTGATAGACTCTCAGTATGCAAAACTCGACACCCCTGTACAGGTGCAGATACGCAAGAAGGTGTTCCCCGGCAAGGTGGTGAAGAAACAGTTCTATAAGAAAAGTTATAAATAAACTGGACGCCATGTGCTAATGTGCATGGAGCGGGGGTAGGGAAGGTATAGAAGAAGATTGTAATTATTAAAAAGCAAATAATAGAATTATGGCAAAAGTTATTGAAGGTCTGCTCTATGCAGAATCACATGAGTGGGTTAAGACAGAAGGCAATATTGCAACTGTAGGTATAACGGATTATGCTCAGTCTCAACTTGGCAATGTCGTTTATGTGGATATGCCGGAGGTTGACGATGAGGTGACAAAGGGCGAGGAATTCGGAGCTGTGGAAAGTGTGAAGGCTGCCAGTGACCTTTATTCTCCAATCAGCGGAACAGTTGTTGAGGTAAACGAGGAACTGAACGACCAGCCGGAACTCATCAATGCGGATGCGTATGAAAACTGGATAATGAAGGTGGAAATGAGTGATGCAAGCGAAACTGACGACCTTCTCGATTCAGCGGCTTATGAGAAACTGATTAATGAAGAGTAAACATGTTCAAATACTTCCCCCATACTGCCAATGACATCAAGGAAATGCTTGATGTCATTGGGGTTAAGAGCCTTGATGACCTTTATGCAGAGATTCCCGAAGAGTTGAAATTCAAGGGTGAACTGAATCTGCCGTCAGCAATGAGCGAGAGCGATGTGCGCCGCCAGATGAGAGCACTGTCTGGCAAGAACAAGCTCCTTGTGTGCTTTGCGGGTCAAGGTGCATACGATCACTATACTCCGAGCGTTATACCATATATTGCTTCGCGCAGTGAATTTTCGACGAGTTACACTCCGTATCAGGCGGAAATCTCGCAAGGTACTCTGCAATATATCTTTGAGTACCAGACGATGATGTGCCGCCTGACGGGTATGGATGTGTCTAATGCGTCTATGTATGACGGATCTACGGCTACTGCGGAGGCCATGATGATGTGTGTTGCTGCCGCAAAGAAGCGCAACAAGGTGGTAATCAGCGACACTTTCCTCCCTGCTGTAATGGATGTTGTAAAGACATACGCACATTATCATGGCGTAGAGCTGATTATTGTGGCAGCGAAAGACGGCGTAACAGACCTTGAGCGGATATCGGATTTGTTGAATGGCGATGATGTGGCCGGTGTGATTGTACCGCAACCGAACCGCTACGGCATAATTGAAAACTACGAGGGTTTGGCAGACGCCTGCCATTCTCACAAGGCACTTCTTGTGATAAACACAATGGCGAGTGTGCTGGGTGTTCTTAGGACGCCAGGCGAGTGGGGTGCGGACATTGCCTGTGGTGATGCGCAGTCACTGGGTATTCCATTGAACTACGGAGGACCCTACATTGGCTATCTTTGTACAAGGACTGCGCTTATACGCAAGATGCCAGGACGATTGGTCGGACAGACTATTGACACGAAAGGACAACGGTGTTTTGTACTGACGATGCAAGCCCGTGAACAGCATATCCGTCGAGAGAAGGCAACGTCTAATATATGTACAGCGCAGGGATATATGTGTCTGTTTGTTGCGTGCTATCTGTCGCTTATGGGTGAGAAAGGACTGCGCGAAGTCAATGAGAAGAGTTATGCAAATGCACATCTGCTACATGAGAAACTGTTGGGAACAGGTTTGTTTGAAGAGGCGTTCCCCGACAAACCGTTCATGTGTGAATTTACATTGAGATTGAACAGTAACAAGATGACAGCCAGTGAATTGCACAATCTAATGGCTCAGCACGGCTATCTTGCAGGGGCTGTTATATGTGAGAAATGTGGAATGATGGCATTTGCTGCAACCGAAGAACGGACAGAAGAAGAGATAAACGTACTTGTAAAACTGATAAAGGAGGTAGCATCATGAAAAAGACATATTACGGGAAACTGATTTTTGAGCTTTCTAAAGAGGGTAGGGTAGGGTATTCTCTACCGGGATGCCGGGGGGCCGGTACAGGATGTATTCCTGATAGTCTGCTCCGCAGGAGTAGTATGGAACTGCCGGAATGTGATGAACTGACTGTTGTGAGGCATTATACGAACATGTCGAACAACAATTTCGGTGTTGATACGGGTTTCTATCCATTAGGGTCTTGTACGATGAAGTATAACCCGAAGATAAATGAGGAAGCGGCAGCAACGGGAACCTTCTCACATCTTCATCCGCAGACACCGTCCTGCTGTACTCAAGGTGCACTGCAAGTATATTATGAGACGCAGCGGATGTTGTCCGAGATAGCGGGTATGAGCGAGTTCACACTGAACCCTTACGCCGGTGCGCATGGCGAACTGACTGGCCTGATGATAATCCGTAAATACCATGAGAGTCGCAGCGATGCAGGACGGGTGAAAATAATCGTACCGGATTCCGCTCATGGCACAAACCCGGCATCGGCTGCGGTCTGCGATCTGCAGATAGTACAGGTGAAATCGCTTGCCGACGGAACTGTGGATGTGGAAGACCTGAAAACGCATCTCGGTCCCGACATTGCGGGTATGATGATGACCAACCCCAACACGCTTGGAATTTTTGAACACCAGATACCGGAGATAGCAAGGCTTGTGCATGAGTGCGGCGGTTTGATGTACTATGATGGTGCTAACCTTAACCCAATGCTTGGCGTTTGCAGACCAGGGGATATGGGGTTTGATGTGATGCACATAAACCTACACAAGACATTCTCCACACCGCATGGCGGCGGCGGTCCTGGCTGCGGTCCGGTAGGAGTGGTGAAAGGACTTGAAACGTTTCTGCCAAATCCGAGAGTTGTGAAGAAAGACCATAGCTATTTTATTGAGAATCAAGATGGTTCTTTAGGAAGCATCAGTGCCTTCCTAAGCAATTTCTCTATCATAGTGAGAGCATACACTTATCTTATTTCTCTTGGTAAAGAGAATATCGCTATGGCTGGTAAACTCTCCGTACTGAATGCAAACTATATAAAGGAGCAGTTAAAGAGCTACTACAAACTTCCGATAGGTGGTCTTTGCAAGCATGAGTTTGTATTCGACGGAATGAAGGAAGAGTATGGTGGGCGGCACGACGAAGCAGACCATGTGGTAACCCTTGACGTGGCAAAACGGTTGCTCGACTACGGCTACCATGCGCCGACAATCTATTTCCCGCTGCTGTTCCATGAAGCAATGATGATAGAACCGACGGAGACGGAGAGCAAGGAGACTCT
>JABUUG010000090.1:16807-17991 GCA_021443285.1 Bacteroidaceae bacterium | reverse complement strand
GTGCTCATCGACGACATCTACCCCTGCACGGCGGCGGAATGTGACGAGATGGACGACCTGCTCAATCGGGCGGAAAAGGCGGCGAACGACCCGAACGACCCCAAGCTCAAAGCCGGCTTGACCGAGTTGCGTGCCATCGTCCATTGGTCACGCGCGAAGCACTGGACCTTCAAGTGGAGTCTCATCGGCGGTTGTATTCTTGCCATTCTCGGCATGTACTGGGTATATGGCGACGCCAAGAAAGACGCGGCGCGCAGCAACCGCATGATGGAACAGATAGAGCACTGGACGGAGCAAGACACCACGATTGCCTTCGAGAAATGTCCCACTGAATACCTTTCATCAGACTACTCGTCGGCAAACCTGTGCAAGAAAGTGGAACTCTCCCACATTAAGAACTACATTGCGGACATAGAGAACGCTAAGAAAGGTCGTCAGGCACAGGCCGACACCTGCACCGATGCCAAACGTAAGGAATCTTTTGAGGAGGCAGTCGAGAGCAACGAAGCCGAACTTGAAAAGCAGCGCGCACTCTATGACGAGATTAACGAGATGGGTTTCTCGGATTTCCAGAAACACGTGTTGGCAGAGAACAAAGGAAAATCCGAGCATGTCAACTCCCATTCCACATGGATGTATTTCTGGCTAATCTATGTCATTATCCTGATTCCCGCCTACATCTTCTACAGCCACCAGTATGGCTACAACATCACGCGCCACCGCACGGAGAGCAGGCTGCTGGGCGGCATACAGAAGACGTTCTTCGGTATTGCCTCGTTCTTCTTGGGTTCAGGTCTCGCCATGGCTTTGCTCCCCGACTATGAGGTTACCACGACCTATTCGGCCGGCAGCAAGGACACACGCAGGGAGGAGAATACCGGCAACTTTATAATCCTCGCCATCAAGGCAGTCTTGATTTTCATCGGTCTGGTGATTTTCGCCATCACCTCGGTCTTCATCATGACCTACGCCACGGTGATGGCTATCAAGCGTAACCACGACTGGAAAAAAGTGGCGACCGTGACGCATCAGGCTGTCAACAAGACAACCGCCGCCATCAAGGAGAGCGGTATTGCGGACAAAGCTTCAGGGATGGCAAAGTCTGCCATGGATAAGGCTTCCGACGTGGCAAAGGATGCGAAAGAAAAGATTGAGGACAAAATAAAGAAAGACTGATGGCACAA
>JABUUG010000090.1:12333-16404 GCA_021443285.1 Bacteroidaceae bacterium | reverse complement strand
ACGCAAATACCTCATCCTGCAGATGATACTGCGACAGGGGATGTCCAGCATGGGCATCAATACCGACGTCGGCAAGAAGGCTCCCGCCGAACTGATGGCACAGGCACGGCAGACGGTGCAGGAGGAAGACGAACTCTATGAAATAGAGCAGCACGTCCTGCTGACCGACGAGAAGACCAACCAGTTGCTCGAGGCTCTGAACAAGACTCCCGATAGCAATGAGAATGGTTATTCCGACACGCTGGACAACGCCATCTATCAGTACGATGACTTCTGCGAGTACCCGAGGGAAAAAGATTATCAGAGGGAACGCGCAGAGGTGGCTGCCCTCTCCTCTGAGGAGGAACGCCGTCGCTTCTTTGAGTCGCTCTATCCCCCGGCATATCCTGAGAAGATTTCTCTGCCCGGCTTCCTCTCGCCGTTGATCCTGTCCGCCATCCGACTGGTGGGGATAGCCGTTGTCATCTTTGTGGTCGCCGTCTTCATGGCTTTCGTCGAGTGGGTTGCCGACAGACATCTGGATGCAGGTCCCAGCATCAAGCACAAAGTGGAGTGGTACACCGATGTCATGAAGAACAAGAAAGGCAAGGAACTGAAGAGGTATGAAGAGGACATGGCGCGTGCCATCGCTCGCGAGAAAGAGAAAGTGCAGGAGTTCGTGGCAGCCTACGACCTCTTCCTCTTCATCACCAAAGACGAGGCGGGCGGCCTTCATTTCTCCTTCACTCCCTTCACCGCCGAGCAGATGGCAAACCCCGCTCCCGGCATGATTGTGATGGGCAAAGTGCCCGGCTGGAAAGGATGGGTGGGAATCCTCCTGTACATTCTGCCCATACTTTGGTGGGTGATTTCCACGATTGTCTTGTTCTACCTTTGCGTGGCAGCGCGTAAGGATGCGCGTCATCAGAACAAAGCCAACCTGGATGAATATGAACGTCTGAAGAAAGCCTACGAGACTCGGCCTTCCGTCAACAGTTACAAGACGTACTGTGCGCTCTACGCCGGTCCCAACGGTACTTCGTTGATAAAGAAGGGCGACTTTGTAGCTCAGGCTTTGAAGGTGGCCCGCATCTCCGAACTTGACGTGCAGAACGGCAATGGCAAGATATTCTTCTCGTGCTACTTCGTGGATGCCGATTCAGACAACAACCCCAGCCGCGACCCGCGCGTCACACTTCGTTACATGCCGGTACGCGTCTGCGTGGCGATGCGAGACAGCGTCATCTATATGCATGGCGTGTGGGACACCCGCGAGGATGACTTCACGTTCGAGTCTCAGGAACGTCTCCTCTATAGCCAGATTGCGAATATCAGCAACGATTCAGAGAACTACAATCTGATGAAGTTCATCTCGCACAGCAACACCGTTCTGGCAAACGTGATTTATGGTTACGGCAGATACATGTCCATCTTCCAGTACCAAAGCATCGACCCATCTGACACAGTAACCTACAGCACTACACGCACATCGGACATCAACGAGTTCTACAACTCGCTCATGAAGATGCACGCCGATTACAACCGGTCGTAAGTGTTTTCATTATAGACCCCACCTATAACGTTCCTAACCAAACGCCCGTCAGCCTTATACCTTCAGGCTGACGGGCGCGTTGGGTTAAAAAAACATAAAAAAAAGAGGTATCCTTTTGTGATTTACATAGAAACCGTAAATTTGCACTCGGTTTAACATTTTAAACGCCACTATGAGCATTTTCGACATCGCGCATTCCTTCGCATTGGAATACCAGAGTGCAGCCGTTTCGCCTGCCCACTTGTTCAAGGCTGTACTACACAAAGAGGCAGGACTAATACACTTCATTGAGACAGAGCTCTCGCAAGACTACTACTATCTTCAGGAATGGGCCGATGTGCAGATGCAGCTCGCCCCAAAGACAGCAAAGCCCAAGAGCGAACTCGACCTCGACTCTGAAGGACAGGCGGTGATGGACGAGGCGGAGAACTACCGCCTTAAGTTCGGACTCGACGACGTGCAGCCTGTCTGCATACTCGCAGCCCTCGTTACGCCGGGCGTAGGCTTCTCCTTCGACCAACTGAAGACCATGCCCCTCACCGCCAACGACATCTGCGGAAAGATGGGCACAAGCGACTTCGCCGCCACACCTGCCGCTGAAGCAAAGCAGATGACAGGAGGCGCCACGGGCGAGATGCTGAAGAAATACTGCACCGACAAGCTCGCAGAGGCAAAGGCCGGCAAGCTGACTGCCGTAGTGGGCTTCGACGCTGAAATAGAGAACATCTTCGAGATACTCGGCCGTATGACAAAGTCGAGCCTCATCATTACCGGCGATGCCGGCGTGGGCAAGTCGGCGCTGCTGCGCGGACTGACACTGAGAGTGGCTGAGGGAAAGGTTCCGGCATTCCTTGAGGGGTGCAGCATCTTCGAGCTCGACCTTGCAGCCATCGGTGCAGACGCCGCATACAAGGGCGAGATAGACGACCGCTTCAAGAAGCTGCTCGCTGAGGTTCACGCAAAGGAGAACACAATAATTATTATAGAGAGCATCGACAAGGTGTTCGACAAGCAGGGCGCGCTCTACGGCGGTGCAACCATGATAAAGCAGGCGCTGAGCAAGGGCGGACTGAAACTCATCTGCTCTGCAAGCATCGACGGATACACCAAAGCCATCGAGACAGACAAGGAGTTCAACAACCGCCTTGAAAAGATTACTGTGGAAGAGCCCCTGCCGGAACAGACCCTCGAAATAATGAAGGGTGTGATAGACGAATACGAGGAGTTCCACAAGATGAAGGCGCCGGAGGATGTGCTCATTGAGGGCATACGCCTCGCAAAGCGCTATATGACGGAGAAATGTCTGCCAGACTCGGCATTCGACCTCGTTGACCGCGCCATGGCATACGTGAAGACACAGGCCAAGCCGGCGGCAGAGGCAGAAGACGCTGAGGCAAAGGCAGAAGAGACAGTAGTTTCGGAGGCAGACCTCTACGCTGTTGTGGCAAAGAAGACCGGCATACCTATGGGTAAGGTGCAGTCGTCTGAGCGCGACCGCCTGATGAATGCGGAAGACACGCTGAAAGACCGTGTGGTAGGTCAGGACCACGCAGTGAAGAAGGTGCTCGACGCCATCTTTGAAAGCCGCTCCGGACTGAACAAGAAGGGACAGCCTATGGGTTCGTTCTTCTTCCTCGGCCCCACTGGTACAGGTAAGACAGAACTGTCAAAGGCTCTCGCAGAGTTCCTCTTCCAGGACGAGAGCGCACTCATACGCTTCGACATGTCGGAGTTCAAGGAGGAACATTCAGTGGCACTGCTCTACGGTGCGCCTCCGGGATATGTGGGCTACGAAGAGGGCGGTCTGCTCGTAAACAAAATCCGCCAGAACCCTTACGCCGTGGTGCTGTTCGACGAGATTGAGAAGGCACACAAGTCGGTGTTCGACCTCTTCCTCCAGATACTCGATGAGGGCAAGCTGCACGACCGCCTCGGACGTGTGGGCGATTTCTCAAATGCGCTCATCCTCTTCACATCGAACATCGGAAGCAAGTTCGTGGTTGACAAGTTCAACAGCGGATGCGTGCCGGAGAACAACGACCTTATGGACATCATGCAGGACTACTTCCGCCCCGAGTTCCTCGGCCGTCTGACGGAGATTGTGCCGTTCTCTCCAATCACGGAAGACATCGTAACGCGCATCTTCGACATACACCTAAAGGGTCTGCTGAAACTCCTCAAGGAGCAGAACATAGAGCTCACCATGAGCGACGAGGCACGCCGCTTCATCGCACTCAAGGGCTACAACCAGCAGTATGGCGCACGCCCCGTTATCGGCGTCATCCGCAAGATGCTCCGCAATCCGCTCTCAAAGAAAATCATAGCCGGAGAGATAAAGGGCGGCGACAAAGTGACGGTAGAGCTCAACGGCGAAGAAATCGTATTCAAGGTATAAGAGTTATGGCAGCATCTATTATGTAGTTAAAGGAGTGGTAACTGAGGTTGGAAGTTAAAGGAGTTAATCTATTAATTGGAGTTAAAGGAGTTAAAGGAGTTAAAGACAAATGATTTTTTGTCTGATAACTAACTGAACACAAATT
>JABUUG010000090.1:7888-12048 GCA_021443285.1 Bacteroidaceae bacterium | reverse complement strand
TTTTCTCAGAAAACATTTGAACACAAACTACGCAGGTAATGTCTTTAACTCCTTTAACTTCCTTAACTTCTTTAACTCCCTTAACTTCTTTAACTCCACAATAACTCCACTTCAATACACTTAAAGAATAACTCCATACTAAATTCACAAAAATACAAAATTTACACAGATATTATGGCAGATACAGAAATGCAGAAAGCAACAGCCGCTCAGGCAGGTGCACAAGTGGAAGCCGGCGCAGCACAGGCGAAAGACACATCGAAACTCCTATCAAGCTTTGGCGGATTCAACGCCATCCGTGGCTTCATGCCAGATGCAGAAAACCTCAACCCGGCAAAGAAGGCTGCTAAGGCAGTGTTCCTCTCAGACAAGCGCTTCGAAGGCAAACGCGCTGCGCTGAAAGAGGAGATTGGCGCATGGCTGAAGCTCCTCGACGAGGGACACAACTCAGCAACAGACTTCGTTGACGCTTGCAAGGCAAACGAAGAGAAATACCAGAAGGTGCTGGCACAGGGCATCACAGACGCTCTCTTTGAGACAAAGAACCTGGAGCGCTCATACCGTGAACTCGACTCGTTCTTCAAGACAGCCAACACAGACAAGGTGAAGAACCTCCGTATCATCAATGTATATAAGGACGACATCGCCGATGCAGACTCAGGTTTCGCCGGTGAAGTGGAGTCTATCCTCCGCGACGGTTTCGACCGCCTCTCACTGAAAGACGCATACTCGCTGATGGTTGTTCCTGGCGACGTGCTCAACGACAAGGTTACTCTCCTGCAGTGGGCAAAGATAGCATTCAAGTACAAGGTGATGCTCATCACAGACCATGCCGACGAGTTCTCATTCGACGACCTTCAGGCTAACACAGAAGGCTACAGAGACTCTGACGCCTGTCTGCAGAACGTAGTGATGACAGCCAACTGGATTGTAGGCCGCGAGTCGGAAAAGCTCTCTGAGGACGAGAAGGAAGAGAAGGCATTCTACATCCCATCGGCAGGCGCACTTGCCGGCAAACTCTACGACGAGACAGCCAACATGGCACAGGGTGCTGGCGGTAAGAAGTTCGGTACACTCGACGGCGTGAAGGGCGTGAAGCTCGACCTCCTGAAGTCAGAGATTGCATCGCTCATGGACAACCAGGTTGTGCCAATGGTTTACTCGGAAGGCCGCGTAATGGCATTCAACAACACAAACCTCTACAACGGCGACAACGACGCAATGAAGGAGTATCCTATCGTGCGCGTATTCGACTGGGTGAAGAAAGTGCTCATGAACTTCGTTCACGAGGTGGCTCTCGAAAACTGGGATCCATACAACTCTCCAAAGAACCTGAAGTCAAAGATCCAGGCGTTCCTGAACGAGTACAAGGGCTACGGCAACCTCTTCCAGGCATACGAGATACAGGAGCCTACACAGGACCCGATAACAAAGCGCATCACCTGCGACATCTCCCTCACTCCGTTCTACGCAGCAAAGAACTTCGTCATCAAGATTGCTGCAGACAAGAAGGCTAAAGAGGCCGCAATGGCAGAATAACAGACAAACGTACAGAAGGTATAGAACGTACAGAAAGCTATACCCTGTGTCCGGGAAAGGAAGCTCTCCTCCCCGACACGTAAATACCAACCCTATCAACAGCAGCGGGGTGAACATTCAGCGTAATGTTCACCCCGCTGACGGTATAGGCGGTGTGTTACACAATGTCAGTTTTTCTGCCGTTTTTATGACATTTTGTAAAATCAATATCCCGAAAATCCGATATCCCCCAGGAAATAAGCCGACTGCCGAAATATGCGCAGTTTTTGGGAATTTTGCGTAATGTCCTGACTATTAGGCTATTCGGAAGATTTCTGCTCCTAAATACTCCATTCCTGCCTTTATTTTATGGGTGATACTATTTCGGCAGAAATGCCAGACGAAGACGTCATAAACACTGTGTTTCACCCCCTTTCCTCCACCCTAAATATGCCACTTAGCCTACCTAAACATGCCCTTTAGCATACCTAAAGATACTACTTAGCAGTGAGACTTGCCTTAAAGACCTTAGCGAAGACTGCATGTAACGCCTTGTTAATCACCATAATACATAGTCTGAAAACGCCCTTCCTCCCATGGAAACCTCAAACATCACGCCATAAACCCTCTTTTGGCTACTACAACTATTTGGTAAACCACCTCCCAAATCTCCTTCTGTGTTTCCTCCTCCAAACTGCCCCGATAACCCCCCAAACTGCCCCGAATTGTCCTGAAATTGTCCTAAAAACCACCCTAACTCATGCCTCGCGCCATTGTTCTATGTGTCTTTTGTTATCTCTACATGTCAAAACGCATCATTCTTTTTCTGTTTTTGACGGTAAGTCGGACAGTCATAAAAAGTCAAAGTGTCAGGAAAAAGGCGGGTTTTCTGACACTTTGATTTCCTGCAACCGCCCCCTCCATGTCCGCTGAGCCTATTCCCTTAACTTCTTATAATTTCCAAATTTATAGAACCCACCTTAATACTTCCTCAGTACGATACGGTGCAATCGGTTCCTGCTGCCCTGACACGTGCGGCTATGGCGTCGAGGGTGGCTTTCGGGGCTTTGGCGATGGTGGGGATGGGTGTGTCGCGGTCGATGGTGTATATCATCACCTTTTGTGGGGCGATGACTTTCAGGGCTTCGAGCCATGGGGCGATGTGGTCTTCGGTGGTGTTGTCGAGGCTTCTGCCGTTGTGTTCGCCTGTCAGGAACATCGTCTGTATCACCACTCTGCCGTTGAATTGTTTCAGTTGCTCAATGACCGTCAGCACATTGTATGACGGGTTCTGCGGGCGGTCGAGGCGGAAGATGTAGTCGTTGTCCACCGTGTCGAGCTTCTGGCAGTTGTTGTCCACCTTTTTCAGGGCATCCACCACCTCTTTTTTGTGCAGCATGGTGGCGTTGCTGAGTACGTTTATCTTGCATTGAGGGCAGTATTTGTCGCGCAGGGAGACGGTGTCGTCTATGATTTCCGCAAACTGCGGGTGGGCTGTCGGCTCGCCGTTGCCGGCGAATGTCAGCACGTCGGGCAGCTGCGCCTCTCCGCTCATCTTCTGGAGCTGTCGTTCAAGCGCGTTTCTCACTTCCCCGGCGGTTGGGCGTGGCAGGTGCGGACGGTGGTCTCCGTTGAGTCCGCACTCGCAGTAGATGCAGTCGAAAGTGCATATTTTCCCGTCGCCGGGCATGAGGTTTATGCCCAAGGAAATGCCGAAACGTCGGCTGCGGACGGGACCGAAAATGGGGGATGAGTAGGTGATTGTTGCCATAAAACTTGATTTTGCGCAGATTTCCTGTGTATATTCCATTGATATAATGTCGGCTCTATAAATTGGAGTTAAGGAAGTTGAAGGAGTTAATGGAGTTAAAGACAAATGACTCTTTCTGAAGGCAACTGCTTGAATACAACCCTCATAGGTATTGTCTTTAACTCCTTTAACTTCCTTAACTCCTTTAACTTCCTAATTATAACAGATGTTGATATAATATATCAGGAAGTTATAAAAAGGCGAAAATTTTGTTGCAAAATTACAGCTTTTTATAATTTTGCGCCCAAATGAAAAAAAATAAAAGGAAAAAAAGTACGGGGGAGAGAGGCTATCAGAAGGCGACTCTTGCCATAAGCACCTCGCTCGTGCTGATACTGCTTGGACTGGTTGTGATGTCGGTATTGACGGCGCGCAACCTTTCGTCGTATGTCAAGGAGAACCTTTCCGTGTCGCTTCTGCTGAACCATGACATGACGGAATCGCAGTGCCAGCAGCTCTCCAAGCAGCTGAAAACCAAACGATATATCTCGGAAGTGAAGTATATCAGCAAGGACGACGCGCTGAAGGAGCAGCAGAAGCAGATGGGCGCAGACCCGGCGGAGTTTGTGGGCAACAACCCCTTCTCTGCGGAGATAGAGATACACCTTGTGGCAGACTATGCCAACAACGACTCGCTGAAATGGATTAAGAAGGAGCTTGCTTCGGACGAGAGGGTGTCGCAGGTAACCTGTATGGACGACCTGATAGAGAAGGTGAATGTGTCGCTGCAGAAGATAAACATCATACTGCTTGTGCTGGCAGGAGTGCTGACATTCATCTCGTTCACGCTCATCAACAACACAGTGCGCCTCGGCGTCTATGCCCGCCGCTT
>JABUUG010000090.1:6362-7855 GCA_021443285.1 Bacteroidaceae bacterium | reverse complement strand
GCATCGTGGATGTTCATCCGCTGGCCGTTCCTGAGGAACGCGCTGTTTGTGGGCTTCATGGCTGCCATCATAGCCTGCGCGGTGCTGGGTGCCGGACTGTATTTCCTGATAACAAACGAGCCTGACGTGCTGACCATTATCACGCAGGAGGTGATGATGATAACGGCTGGCGCAATCTTTGTGTCCGGCATAATCATAACATTCTTCTGCTCATACTTCTCGGTGAACAAGTACCTGAAGATGAAGGCGGCGGACTTGTATAAAATTTAGGTGTGTTTTATAAAACGGAAGTTATAGTAGATATTTTCTGGAGTTAAAGAAGCCAAAGGAGTGGTAACTGAGGTTGGGAGTTAAAGACAAATGTCTTTTTCTCAGAAAACATCTGAATACAAACCTCATAGGTAACGTCTTTAACTCCTTTAACTTCCCTAACTCCTTTAACTTCTAAAAAGTATTAAATAGCATGAAACGTGATTTAGCATTCGACAAGACAAACTTCATATACCTTGCCATCGGCATGGTAGTGGTGATAATCGGCTTTATACTGATGAGCGGTGGCGGATCGACAGAAGAGGCTTACGACCCGGAAATCTTCAGCACTCGCCGCATAGTGATTGCCCCGGCAGTATGCCTGATAGGCTTCTGCTCAATGATTTACGCCATCATACGCAAACCGAAAGACACTGAGAAGGAGAAATAATGGACAGTATAGACGCTCTTCTTCTCGGACTCGTGCAGGGTCTGACAGAATACCTCCCAATAAGCAGCAGCGGGCATCTTGAACTGGGCAAGATAGTGCTCGGTTCGCAGGAGGCGGGACTGCAGTTCGACATCCTCGTGCATGTGGCTACGGTGCTCAGCACGCTCGTCATACTGTGGAAAGAGGTGGCATGGATATTCACAGGGCTGTTCAAGCCCCTGCAGCCGGCCGGTGCCAATGGCGGTATGCTCTCGCGCCTGAACGAGGCGCAGCAGTACGCGCTCTGCATCATCGTGTCGATGATACCCGTCGGCATTGTCGGACTGTGCTTCAAGGATGCTGTGGAGAGCCTGTATGAGGGCGACGACCACCTGAAGATACTTGTGGTGGGCGTATGCCTGCTTATAACAGCCTCGCTGCTCACCTTCAGCTACTACGCCAAGCCGCGGCAGAGGGAGAGCATATCGCCTGTCCACGCCTTCATAATCGGACTGGCACAGGCATTGGCAGTGCTGCCCGGTCTGTCGCGTTCCGGCTCAACGATTGCCACAGGACTGCTGCTCGGCAACAAGAAGGAGAAGTTGGCGCAGTTCTCGTTCCTCATGGTTATACCGCCGATATTGGGGCAGGCGCTGTTGGACGTGAAGCACATGCTCATGCCCGACGCCGAGCATGC
The DNA here is from genome assembly GCA_021443285.1 of Bacteroidaceae bacterium. Classification (GTDB taxonomy): domain Bacteria; phylum Bacteroidota; class Bacteroidia; order Bacteroidales; family Bacteroidaceae; genus Prevotella. The sequence continues at coordinate 6,479 of JABUUG010000090.1, read as the reverse complement.
GGCGGAGGTGGCAGCGGGACAGATGGACACCATGCCGATGATAGTGGGCTTCATCGCAGCCTTCCTCAGCGGCTGCTTCGCCTGTAAGTGGATGATAAACATCGTGAAGAAGGGCAA
>JABUUG010000090.1:0-5818 GCA_021443285.1 Bacteroidaceae bacterium | reverse complement strand
CCGGCATATTCCGCCTGCAAGATAAACGGCGACAGGGCGTACAAGCTGATGCGAGAAGGCGAGAAGGTGGAGCTGAAAGCCAAGACGCTTAAGATAGACGAGATAGAGGCAACCGGTTTCGACCCCGAAAAGATGCTGCTCGGCATAAGGGTGGTGTGCAGCAAAGGCACATACATCAGGGCTTTGGCACGCGACATCGGCGAGGCTCTCGGCAGTGGCGCACACCTGACGGCGCTGCGGCGCACAAGAGTCGGAAACGTGAGAGTGGAAGACTGCATAGACTTCGACACCTTCGACAAATGGGTGGAGGAGAACGTAAAAAGGAATGATTAAACAATAAACAGATGAAACTATCAAAATTCAGATTCAAGCTGCCAGAGGAGAAACTGGCGATGTATCCTGCGTATGACCGTGACGAGGCAAAGATGATGATCGTACACAAGAACAGCGGAAAGATAGAGATGTTTGAAACTGACGAAAACGGAGAGCCGCTCAAGGACGAGGAAGGCAAGCCCGTATATATTCAGTTCAAGAGGATGATAGAGTTCTTTGAAGAGGGCGATGCCATTGTCTTCAACGACTCCAAAATCTTCCCCTCGCGCATCTATGGCACGAAGGAAAAGACGGACGCAAGGATAGAGGTTACACTCCTGCGCGAGCTGAATTCTGATATGCGCCTGTGGGACGTGCTTGTTGAGCCGGCAAGGAAGATACGCATCGGCAACAAGCTCTTCTTCGACGAGGCTGGCAGTCTGGTGGCAGAGGTGATAGACAACACCACCTCGCGCGGCAGGACACTGCGCTTCCTCTATGACTCCACCGACGAGGACTTCCGCCGGGAGCTGTATTCGCTCGGCGAGGTGCCTGTGCCACACTACATTACAGACCGCCGCGGAAAAGACCCACGCGACGGGGAGCGCTACCAGACGATATATGCCAGGAACGAAGGTTCGGTAGTCGTGCCGGCATCGGGACTCCATTTCTCGCGTGAGCTGATGAAGAGGCTTGAGATAAAAGGCGTGGAATTTGCGAACATCACCGTCCACAACTCCCTCAGCGGTTTCCGCGTCATTGAGGTGGAAGACCTCTCGAAGTTCAAGATGGACTCAGAGCAGATGGTTATAGACGCAGAGGCATGCAGGGTGGTGAACAAGGCACTGGCAGAGAACAGGCGTGTGCTCTGCGTCGGTCCAAGCTCGTTCAAGGCACTCGAAACCGCCAAGAGCACAAGCAACACCCTCAAGGAGTATTCGGGATGGACGAACAAGTTCCTTTATCCGCCGTATGAGTCGGGTATCGCCAACTGCATGGTCTGCAACTTCTACTATCCGGAGACCACCCTGCTCATGGCAGAGGGAGCCTTCGTGGGAGGCGAACTGCTGATGGAGGCATACCGCAAGGCGCTGGATAACGACTATATGTTCGGCGTGTATGGCGACTGCATGCTCGTGCTGAACGACTGATTCTTATGGAAACCGCAGTTTCCACCAAATTGACGAAGATCCTAATCTGCACCTGTCTGCAGGATTTTGCTTGTAACCGAGTTAGGAAACGTATAGCTAAATGAAGTTAAAGCATTACATGTTCGCGTTTCTTGTCGCAATGCTTTGCCTTTGCATTGAGGCAAAAGGGCAGGAGACGGGCGATTCCACCGCTGTAAACACGATGGAGCGCATCATACGTTTCCATTCCGACCTTGTGCTCAACAGAGACAACAAGATGGAGGTAACGGAGCATATCCGCATATATGCAAAGGGAGAGGTGTTCATCCACGGCCTGAAGCGCAGCATACCGCATAAGCGTCCACTGCCGTCCGGAGTCAGACTTGAGGTGCCGATAGACATCATGGATGTGAAATGCAACGGCGAAGCTGCCCAGTACGACACAGAAACTGACGGCGACAATGTGGTGGTCTATATAGGAGACGCCGACACGACGATTCCTGAGGGCGAGTATGACTACACCATAACATACTCCGCCGACGGTCAGATAGGCGTTTACGACAAGTATGACGAGATATACTGGAATGTGAATGGCTTTGAATGGGCTGTTCCTTTCGACACGCTTTCCGCCACAGTTACCATTCCTGACGGCACAAAAATCCTCGGAAAAGAGGCATACACAGGAGGATTAGGCGACAAAGGGAAGGAGTACACCGCGACGGACGACGGCAGGAGCAAAATCTCCTTCTGCACAACAAGGGCGTTCAACGGCGGCGAGAACATGACCATCGCCGTGTCATTCTCCAAAGGCTCGCAGCCGGAACTGACATGGTGGGATATATGGCGGGATGATGTCATGGCATTTGTTGTGTGCATCATATACATCCTCTTCTGCATCATAACCTGGATAAAGAGGGGCATCGACCCAAAGAAACCGACTGTCATTCCGGAATACAAGGTGTTCAAAGGAATATCGCCTGCATTGGCGGGGCGCATCTTGGGCTTCCTGGACGGTTCGCGCCTCACCATGGCAACGATACTGTCGCTGTTAGTGCATGGGGCTGCCACCATATCGCAGAAGGGTAAGAAGGAGTACATAATAGCAAAAGGCGGCAATAAGCCCGGCAAGGAACTGGAGGAGCTTGCCTACAACAAGCTCTTTGCCGAAGGGCGCAACAGTGTTTCCACAAAGGAGGATGAAACCGTTCTGGGCGAGCTGAGCACAGAGATATGCAAGCATATCAGGAAAAAATACGACGGCTATTACTACGAACACAACTATCTGTTGCTCTCCTCTGCAATCTTCTTGTTTTTGGGATTGTTTTTCTTTATAGCCACCCTCGACAATATGCACGACATGTCACTCATACCGTTTCTGGCAAGTTTCATAGTCCTTATATGGTACGCCTGTGTCATAGGCAGATACACCATGAGCGGTATTAAGATGCGCGCGAAGATGGAAGGTCTGAAGATGTATATAAAGACCGCCGAAGAGCTCCGGATGCGCGACCTCACGCCAGAGCATTTCGAGGAGCTGCTGCCTTACGCCATGGCATTCGACCTTGAAAACAAATGGTGCAAGAAGTTTGAGAAGGCATTGGCAGAATGCAACTACGAGCCACAGTGGTACACTTACACAGCCGCTAATTACGCCTATGCTTCACTCCTTTCAGACGGCGGAATGAAATCGCTCGTCAATGGCATATCCGGCAGCACACAACATACCATCAGCTCCTACGCATCCTCTCATTCAGGAAGCTGGAGCAGCGCCTCCGGCGGCGGTGGCTTCTCCGGTGGCGGCGGTGGCGGCGGCGGTGGCGGCGGCTGGTAACCCCCGCTTGCTTCATCCCCGTAACATCAAGAACAAACCTTTACAATCATGAGTTACATTGTCATAACCATAGCAGTTGTCGTAATCATTGCTGTACTTGTAGTAGTGTTGTTTTACAACAATCTGGTCAGCCTCCGCAACTTTACGAACGAGGCATGGAGCAATGTGGATGTGTTCCTCACCAAGCGCCACGAACTTATCCCGCAACTGGTGAACACGGTCAAGGGATATGCCGAGCATGAGAGGACGGTGCTTGAGAGGCTTACCATACTGCGCAGCGAGGCGATAGCGGCGGACACTCCGGGCAAACAGCTTGCAGTGGAGGACAAAATATCCAAGCTGCTCGCCGACATAAGGATACAGATGGAGAATTATCCTGACCTGAAGGCAAACGAGAATTTCCTCGCGCTCCAGAGACAGATTACAGAGATGGAAACCGAGATAGAGCGTTCACGCCGATACCTCAACGGCTGTGTCCGCAACTATAACACTGCAGTAGAGACGTTCCCGAACAATCTCGTTGCCGGCGTCTTCGGCTTCAAGCGCACAAAGTTCTTTGAGGTGGAGAGCGAAGGCGTGCGCCAGTCGCCAACCGTTTCTGTACGATGACCGGTAGCCCTGCAACAACCGACCTTTTCCTCGCACTCGGGTCGAACCTCGGCGACAGGGAGGATAACCTGCGGAGGGCTGTCCGTGAGATAGGTAAGACTGTAGGTCAGGTGGAGAAATGCTCCTCGTTCATGGAGACTGAGCCTGTCGGTTTCGTTTCGGAAAACAGGTTTCTCAATGCCGCAATAAAGGTGAAGACCACGCTCACACCGCAGCAGTGCCTCGCGGAGACACAGCGCATAGAGCGGCTGTTAGGCAGGGAACGGAAATCAGTTGGCGGACAGCATTTCGACCGCACGATAGACATCGACATACTGCTCTACGGCGATGTAAGCATAAGCACACCGTCGCTCACCATACCGCATCCGAAGATGTATGAACGCGACTTTGTGATGATACCGTTGAAGGAGATCTGTCCTGACGCTTCTGACGCCTCCCCAATAAACAGATAGCAAAATATCCCAATTAATCCAAATAGTAAATAGTAAATCGTCAAATAGTAAATGAGATTATGAAAAAACTTTCACTTTCCATTCTTGCCCTTTCGGCACTGCTTTTCTCTGCCTGTCTTGGCACAGATGAGCCGCAGCACCAATACACACTGGAGACAATAGGTTTCGATGAAGCCACTCTCCCGTCTGGATACATGAATAATCAGAGCTATATCTCGAAAAACGGTTATGTGTTTGAAAACAAGTTCGACAGCCAGTACGGCTCATGGGCAGGCTTCGCTCTGTCTAACCTCAGCGATACACAGACCCCGGGCTATGCAAACCAGTACTCGGTATATTCTGCAAACAGCAACAACACGTTTGCGGTCTTTTATTACTCAGATTATGATGGTGGACAAACCATCAGGCGTACAGACGGCAAGGACTTCTATCCTTACGCAATGTCTGTAGCCCCCACCACCTACACAATGCTTTCTGCAATCAACGGCGACGACTTCTCTCCAAAGTTTACTGACAAGGATACTCTTTCAGTGGAGATTGTAGGACTGGATGCGACGGGCAAAACCATTGAGGACAGCTATATAAAGTTCTCCATGCTCAGAGGCCGCACATTGGGGCAGTTCAATTTGTATATGTCAGGCATGTACTTCACTTCGTTTGATAATCTTTCTCCTTCATCTGGGCTTTGGTCGGGAGTGCCATTGTACCACTTGGGTAAGGTAAACCGCATCAAGATTACGATGACATCGAACGTGAGGGGAGAATACGGCATCACCGTGCCGACCTATATAGCGATAGACAATTTCACGACAGTGTCCATGGATACTATGTCTGAATACGAGAAGATTCTGGCAGGGTCGAGTGAGAACTAAGGCATCATTTAATTAAAGAACCAACCACTAACTAAAAAACAACAACCATGACTCTCACACAAGTTTCTGTTTTCATCGAAAACAAGCCGGGCCGTATAGGCGAAATCATCAAGATATTGGCAGACAACGACATCAATGTGCTGGCATTCTCACAGTCTGACGGCAAGGATTTCGGAATATTCCGCGTAATAGTAAATGAGGTTGCAAAGGCAGTAAAGGTGCTCAAGAACGCCAGCCTCGCAGTGATGACCACCGAGGTGTTCGCCATAGAATGCCCCAACACTACCGGCTCACTGGCAAAAATTCTCGGCGACCTGTCGGAAGGTGGCGTGTCCATAGACTATATGTATGCCTTCCAGTATGAGGACATCTCGAAGGCAATCATCCGCGCAAAGGATATGGTGGGATGCCGCAATGTGCTGAAGAAGTGCGGATGGGAGTAAGATAAGTTCTATAAATGGGAGTTAAGGGAGTTAAAGTAGTTAAGGGAGTTAAAGACAAATGACTTTTTCTCAAACAACTGCTTGAGCCCCAATCACATAGGTAATGTCTCTAACTCCTTTAACTCCTTTAACTCCTTTAACTCCTTTAACTCCTTTAACTCCTTTAACT
>JABUUG010000008.1:16383-18282 GCA_021443285.1 Bacteroidaceae bacterium | reverse complement strand
TATCATGAATTTCTTAGATAGAAACGAATTCAATTTCCAGCCTTCAGAGAAAGTTGTTGAGGCAATCAAATCCTTTTCGCCAGAAACCCTGTGTTTCTACACACGCATATACGACCAGGGCAAGAAGAGTGTGATTTCAGTGCGTGTCAGCGAGCTATACAATGTGCCGGAAGAGCAGGTACTGCTCGGTTACGGAGGCGAGGACATCCTGAAGAATGCCGTCCACTATTTCCTTATGGAGGGTGAGAACCGCTCAATACTCATCCCCGAATTTTCGTGGTGGTATTACAATCGCATTGCCAGCGAGTGCGGCGGTGAGACATATATGTACCCACTATACGAACTGGAGGATACCTTCGCCTATAAGGTTGATGAGGTGATAGAATACACCAACCGCATACACCCGCGAATGCTCCTGCTCGCCTCGCCGAACAACCCTACCGGCAACAGCCTGACGCCAGCGGAGATAGGCAGGATTATGGAGAATATCCCGTCGGACACCATCGTGCTTGTCGATGAGGCGTATGCCAGCTTCATCAGCACCGACACCGACTATATCGCACCGCTTGTAAACACCTACAGCAACCTTATAATCTCGCGCACGCTCAGCAAGTTCTACGGTCTGCCCGGTCTGCGCGTGGGCTTTGGCTTCATCGGCAAAGGCCATGACCAGTTCATAAGCTATTCGAACAAGTATCTGGGCTTCAACCGCTTTTCTGAAGCAGTGGCACTGGCAGCCCTTGACAGCGACGACCACTACCGCCGCGTGGCAGACGAGATGGAGTGGGGACGCCAGCTGTTCAAGAGCGAACTCGGCGACCTGCCCGGCTTCAAGGTATATAAGAGCGTGGCAAACTTCATCCTGATAAAATATCCGATAGAGATTAAGGATGCTCTGGCAGAGGCATTGAAACTACAGGACTACAAGATAAAGTTCATGACAGACAAGGGTATGGAGTCGTGCCTGCGCATCACACTCGGCAGAAAAGAGCAGATACAGATAGTTGTGGATACGATAAAACGAATAGTGAACAACGAATAGTGAATAGTGAATAGTTTGCTACCGCGATGTTTGAATGCGAACAGTCTGTGCGGCAGCAAACTCTTCACTCTTCACTATTCGTTATTCACCCTTCGTTAAAATTCTGCGGTAGCAAACTATTCACTATTCGTTATTCGTTATTCACTATTCACTATGAAAGCAGTTATCCTTGCAGCGGGTATGGCATCGCGTCTGCGCCCACTAACAAACAGCACCCCCAAGTGTCTCTTAAAGATAGGGGAACGCACCTTGCTGCAACGTTCCATGGATGCCCTTATCGCAAACGGCATCCGTGATTTTGTCATTGTAACAGGCTATCTCCATGAGATGATAGAGCGGTTTGTCGCAGAACAGTACGCCGACACCATAAGCGTGAAGTATATCCACAACAGCGTTTACGACAGCACGAACAACATCTACTCCCTTTGGCTGGCACGCCCCGAAGCGGACAACACCGATTTCCTTCTTCTTGACAGCGACCTGCTCTACGAGGAAAAAATCATCTCTCTGGTAATGAATGCCGGAAAACCAAACGTGCTGACATTGATAAGGCATGAACTCGGAGATGAGGAGATGAAGGTGGTGACGGACAATGCTGGCAACATTCTCTGCATCAACAAGACCTGCAACCCACAGGACGCCGCCGGCGAGAGTCTGGGCATAGAGTTGATTGGCAAAGAATACTCCGCAGCACTCTACCGCGAACTCGATACAATGATGAACGAGGAGCATCTTGAGAACAAATTCTATGAACTCGCCTTCGAGCGACTCATACCGCAAGGACACACCTTCAGTGTTGTCGATGCCACTGGCTATTTCTCGTGCGAGCTCGACACCGTTGAGGATTTTGAGAACGC
>JABUUG010000008.1:0-15093 GCA_021443285.1 Bacteroidaceae bacterium | reverse complement strand
ACAGTGTCGCGTGATACACTGAACAGGATTTTGGAGTGTGGCATAAATGCCCCCAACGGCATGAACCAGCAGAACTATGAGGTGAAGGTTGTTGATGACCCAGCTTCCGCCAGCTTCCTCGCGGAGAATGTGAAAGGTCTGTACAAGGCTCCCGTGTATATCTTCATTGCTGCTGGCGACCAGTACGATATGTCACAGATAGACTGCGGACTGCTATCCGAGAACATCTGCCTTGCCGCAACCGCCTATGGGCTGGGCTCTATAAATCTCGGCGGTCCTGTGCGTTCACTTCGCGACAATCCCGGACTCTTGGCGAAGCTTGGCTTCGGCGAGCATTATAAGCTGTGCCTTGTGCTCGCTCTCGGCTATGCTGACGAAGCCCCCGATGCCCACCCCCGCAGGAAGGAGAAGGTGGAGTTTGTGAAGATTCCTACTGCTGCTTCCGAAAGGTAAGTATGGCGGCAGCATTTGAGATTATGGCGAAGGTAAGGAGCGAAAGAAACTCAAACCACAGGTCGAAGACACTGGCAGCCCGCAGCCATGATGCGCGCATGATGTCGATGAAGTAGCGTGGCGGTATGGCGTAGGTGATGCACTGCGCCCAGTGCGGCATGGACTGTACGGGCGTCATAAGTCCGCTCATAAGGATGAACAGCACGACAAAGAAGAACATCACGAACATTGTCTGTTGCATTGTCTGACTCTTGTTTGCTATAGCCACTCCAATACCCGACATGAACAGTATGAAGAGGGCGGCGGCGAGATAGAGTGTGGCGGCACTGCCTGCTATCGGGAAATCATAGACGAGCCATGCTAACACCACAGAGACGGTAAGCACGAGCAGGCCTATTATCCAGTAAGGCATGAGCTTGCCGAGAGTGAAAAGCGCTGGCGGCACAGGGGTTACATTAATCTGCTCTATAGTGCCAAGCTCTTTCTCACCCACAAGATTCAGGGCAGGAAGGAAGCCGCAGAGCATTATGACGAGCATCGCTGTCAGGGCTGGTATCATGAAATGGCGGTAGTTGAGCGTTTCGTTATACAGATACCTCACGCTATACGTCTGCCCCTCACTCTCTACCTTCCTCCCCTCACTTATAATCTGAACTACATATTGTATTCCCAACTGTCCCTTTGTTCCATTGACAGCATTTGCTGACACGTTCAGCTTTTTCCCTCCCTTTTCATATCCGTAAGGGATTTCTATTATCACGTCCGCTTTGTCATCTTCCACCATTTTCAGTGCAGCATCGTAGCTGTGGCAGACAGCAGAAAGTTCCATATATTCAGAGGCTTCTATCTTCTGCATCAGCTGTCGGGAGAAGTGCTGGGAGTCCAGATCCACCACCGCTATCCGAACATTCTTCACGTCCATCGTGGCTACAAGCGGCATGACAAGCATCACCATTATCGGGAACACTATGCACAGCCGGGGCAGAAAGGCATTGCGCCGGAACTGCCGGAACTCTTTTTTCAGTAGTGTTTTCAGTAGTCTCATTCCAGTCTGTCTTTGAATTTCCTTAGCGAAACGGCGAGAAGCACGATGGTCATAAGCAGTAGTACGCCGATGTCTGTCGCCACATTGCTGATGTCCACTCCCATCACCATGAGCTTCCTCATGGCATCAATATACCACCTTGCAGGCACAATTACAGACAGCTCCTTAAGCACCGGCGGCAGGTTGTCTATCGGGAAAAGCATGCCCGAAAGCATCAGCACCGGTACTATCATCACCATGCCGCTTATTAGCATCGCCACTACCTGTGTGCGGGCGAGTGTGGAGACGAGCAGTCCCATGGCGAGGGCGAGCAGTATATAGATGAACGACACGAACACCACGGCGCAGATGCCGCCGCTCATGGGAATGTAAAAGAGATATTTCGCTACGGTGATTATCAGTGTAAGGTCGAACAGTGACAGCACGAGGAACGGCACCATCTTTGATACTATTATCATGACGGGGCGCACAGGCGACACGAGCAGCACCTCCATCGTGCCCGTCTCCGTTTCGCGAACAATGGATACCGCAGTCATCATGGCGCATACCAGCAGGAATATCATACCCATAATGGCTGGCGAGAAGTTGTACGACGACCGCAACTGCGGGTTATAAAGGAAGTGTATCTCCACCATCTGCCCGACTGCCGCAGATAGTCCTCCCCTCGCAGAAGGATTGCCGCTGCCAAGTATCTGCGTAACATAGTTTACAGATGCCTGTGCGGTGTTCGGATTTGTCGCATCTGCAAGAACCTGTGGCGCAGAGTGCCGTTTGAACATCACGGTTACGTCAGCCTCTCCCCGGCGCATCATGTCGGCAATGCCGCTTCCGCTGACCGTACCCGTAACGGTTATATACGGATTATGTGCCAACCTGTCTATCTGTCGCCTCACGTTGTTGTCGTAATGCTCGTAAGCCACAGCCACCCTCACATTGTTTACCTCCGTAGAGATGGCATAGCCGAACGCTATCATCTGCACTATCGGTATGCAGATGGCAACTAGCATCGTCCGCTTGTCGCGCAGCAGATGCAGTGTTTCCTTGTATATGAATGGCAGGATATTCATGTTACACTCCCTTCATAATAAGTGTAGTGAAGGGTAGTTAAAGAGAAGTTAATGTGGAGTTAAAGGGACATTACCTTTATGCACATAAGTCATTTGTCACTTTAACTCCTCTTTATCTTCACTTTAACTCCACATTAACTCCACTTTCCTTTAACTCCCCCAAGTTACCATCCCCCCCTCACTCCTTTTCTCGCCAAAGTGCGGAACACCTCGTCCATATTCCTTGCGCCATAATTCTTTATCAGGTTGGCGGGGGTGTCAAGGGCCTCTATCCTTCCGTCAACCATTATGCTTATGCGGTCGCAGTATTCCGCCTCGTCCATATAGTGTGTTGTGACGAATATTGTAGTGCCGCCCTGTGCCGCTTCGTATATCATTCCCCAGAACTGCCGGCGCACTACGGGGTCTACGCCTCCTGTCGGTTCGTCGAGGAACACTATGCCCGGCCTGTGGATCATAGCTACGGAGAAGGCGAGTTTCTGCTTCCATCCCAGCGGCAGGCTTTTCACTATGGTTTCCTTGGCGTTCGTAAACCGCAGTTTCTCAAGCATCTCCTCGCCTCGTCTTTTCAGTTCATTGCCGTACAGTCCGTATATGCCGCCATACAGTTCGATGTTCTCCCACACCGTAAGGTCGTCATAGAGCGAGAACTTCTGGCTCATATAGCCTATGTGCTTCTTTATCTGTTCGGCGTCGGTCATCACGTTATGGCCCGCCACAATGCCTGTGCCGCTGGTCGGTATGCTCAGTCCGCAGAGTATCCTCATGGCAGTGGTCTTGCCCGCACCGTTTGCGCCGAGGAATCCGAATATCTCGCCCTTTGCCACGGAAAAAGATATGTTGTCAACGGCCTTGAAACCGCCGAAACTCTTTGTCAGCCCTTTCACGTCAATCACCACATCCCTGCCTACGGCATCAAACGCCCTTGCTTGTAGTCGGTCAGACAGATTTCCCATCAGCTTCACGAAGACATCCTCTATGGTCGGCATCCGGTATTTGTCGATGAGTCCCTGCGGAGTGTCGGTCTCCATTATTACGCCCTCGTTAATCAGCGCGATGCGGTCGCAGAGCATTGCCTCGTCCATGTATGGTGTGCTGACGAGTATGGTGATGTTCTCGCCTTTCAGGCTCCTGAGCATCTGCCAGAACTCCTGTCGGCTGACAGCGTCCACACCTGTGGTAGGTTCATCGAGCAGCAGCACTTCGGGCTTGTGTATGAGTGCGCAGCACAGTGCCAGCTTCTGTTTCATGCCTCCCGACAACTTGCCCGCCCTCCTTTTCCTGAACGGTTCTATCTGCCTCCATATCGGTTTGATGAGGCTGTGGTCGTTCTTGTCCACTCCGAATATCGAGGCAAAGAAGTTAAGGTTCTCCTCCACCGTTAGGTCGGGATACAGCGAGAAGCGTCCGGGCATATATCCTAATCGTGTTCTTATCTCGCGGTAGTCGCCTATGCAGTCAAGTCCGCACACACGCGCCTCACCGCTGTCCGCCTTCCGCAAGGTGGTCAGTATATGGAATATGGATGTCTTGCCCGCACCGTCAGGCCCGATAAGCCCGAACAGCTCTCCCTTCTTCACCGTCAGGGAAACATCGCGCAGTGCCTCGACACCGCCATACTTCTTCGAGATATTTCTAAGAGAGACACACATAATAGTGAATAACGAATAGTGAATAGTGATTAGTTTGCTACCGCAAGAATAATGAATAGTGAATAGTTTGCTGCCGCGATGTTTGAATATAAACAGCCCCCGCGTTCGGAGCATCAGCTCCGAAAAATCCGCGGTAGCAAACTATTCACTCTTCATTATTCACTCTTCGTTAATATCATCCTTCCTTGCAGCCCAATCTTCAGCCTCCCGTCGTTCTTCACTGCCACCTTCACCGCATACACGAGGTTTGCACGCGAGTCGCTTGTCTGTATGGTCTTGGGCGTGAACTCGCTCTGGCTGGCTATCGACTGTATCCTGCCCTCATACTCCTGCTGCTTGTCGCCGCCATAGTCGGCCACCACCTTCACCTTCTGCCCGATTTTCATGTTTTCTAATTGGTTGCTTGTGGCGTATGCGCGCAGATATATTTTGTTCATGTCTGCCACCTTGAACAGCGGTGTGCCGGGAGTGGCAAGCTCGCCTGCCTCCTTATACTTCACGAGGATTGTGCCGCCCGTGGGCGACCTCACCTCGCACTTCTCTATCTTGTCCTGTAGCTGTGCTAATTGTGGGGTTATCACCTCTGCCTGTTTCCTTATTGAGTTAAGCTGCTTTGCTGCCGACTGCGACTGCTTGCCGACACTCTCCGCCTGTTTCTGTAGCGATGCGTTCTGTTTTTGCAGACTCGACCGCAGGGCTGACAGCTGCTTCTGGCATACGGCTATCTGGTGGTTTATGTCGTCGAGCGACTTCTGTGTGGCGGCACCGTCGGCAAGAAGACGTTCCACCCTGCCTTTCTCATAGCGCAGGTTTGCCAACTGCTGCTCCATGGCTGCCGCCTGAACCGTTATGTCGGGAGACTGTGCCAGTGTAGCCTCGCGCTGACTGTTGGTCGCCTCTTGTGAGGACTGCGTTACCGCCTCCTGCGACACTATCTGCGCCTGCTGTGCCTCCAGCTGCCGCTTCTGTAGCACCAGCTGCACGTCGTCTATCCGGGCAACCACAGCACCAGCCTTCACCTCATCGCCCTCCTCGGCATCGAACATCATTATCCTGCCGTTCGACTCGGCAGACACCGTTACCTCCGTAGCCTCAAAAGTTCCCTCCGCAACATCCCCCTCGCCGCCGCTGCACGCTGTCAGCGCAAGGCATAAGATGGTGGCAAATAGTCCAATAAGACTCGGCTTGCCGCTTGTCAGGGCAAAAAAATGTACATTAGTAAATGCTTTCATTTTCCCAAGGTATGGTTAAGTTTAACATAAGCCTTCATCAATTCTATCTCGTGAGTCTTTGCCATAATCAGCGCGTTCCTCTCCGCCGTAATCTTGTCCAGTAGTTGCGACGTGTTTATTATGCCCTCGCGCAGTTTGCTCTCCTCCGCCCTCCTCACGTTTCCGCGCAGCCTCACTATCTGCGCATCGCTCTCTATGACCTTCTTAAGCCGCGTTATCTCGTTCTGGTCTCTCACCTCTGCAAGACGGTTGTTGAACACGAACACTTCGCGCATCATCTCCACCTGGTCTTTCCCCGATTGCAGCACATTCAGCTTAGCCCGTCGGGAGAACAGCGACGACACGTTCCACGACAGCCGCACGCCGACCTGCAGGTTGAAGTTCCATTTGTGGTCAATCATCGCAGCCATGAAATCAAGCCCGGGGTAGCCGTAATAAGCACTGCCGTAAGCCGACAGGGTTGGCATCAGTTCGCGCTTCACCTCGCGCTGCCTTGCATCGAGAGTGTTCAGTCGTGCCGAGAAATATCCTAATTCCGGTCTGCCCTTCATTATTCCTTCTCCCCCTTCTTTCGCCCCCGCGTTCGGCACTCCCTTTAAGGGGATGGTAACTTGGGGGGGGCTTCCGAATGTTCCTTCTATCCTATCTATCCTTTCATTACAGTACAGCCCCAATACCTGCCTGAAACTGCTCTCTGCCGACTCCGCGTTTGCCAACTGCTGGCGCAGGCTTATCAGTTCCGCCTCAACAGCATCCACATCCGCCTGCATGGCAGTGCCGTTGACGAGCATCGCCTTCAGGGTCTTCAGGTTCGACTCCACATTCCCCATCGTCTGGCGTAGCGTCTCCCCCTGTTTCTCAAGTAGCAGGATAGAGAAGAACACCTCATCCACACGCTCCTCTAAGGCATACATCTCCACCTCGCTCTCCATCGCGTCCTCCTCGCTCTGCCGCCTTATCGTGTTGCGTTTCGCTCCTGTCTTGCCGCCGTCCCAGATGGTCTGCTGCAGGTCCACGAACACGCGGTACTGGTCTTTCCGCAATCCCTGCATATCAACGCCCTTGCTCGTAAGCATCTCCTTCAGCACTTCGGGATACTCCGCAACTCTGTTCTGCCAGCTGCCATTCGCACCTACGACAATCTGCGGCAGCCACGCCTTGGCAGCCACAGACAGGTTGTAGTCCCTCGTTGCCTCAAGTATGCCGAACATCTTTATCTGCGGATAGTTCTCCCGTGCCATCTTGCGGCACTCCTCCAGACTCACCCCCCAGACATGCAGGCTGAAGAACATGAACACCGCCGTCATTGTTATATACATTCTGTACATTCTCATGGAACTCACATTATTTATGTTCGCAAAGTTACGGTTAAGCGAGTGCAATCAAGTACGCTTGAATTGCCGAGCGGTAGTAACTTAGCGGTATTTTTATACCGCAAAATTACACCCTTCATCTTTTCATTAACAAGAAATTTGCGCTGAATATTGAGCAATTTCGCATAATTGTTGCAAAACATGCCTCAAATTACCCGTAAATTGAGCAAAAACCACTGACTCCTGCCCACACATACAGCTAAATCACATACCTTTGCCTCGCCAACTCTTCCCCACAGTTATCCCCCTGTCTGCAAAAACTCGTGCAACTCTTTGCCAGCAGGGCACTAATGGAAAAGACTTGTGTACTCGTGCACTTGCGTCAAAAAAAATGAAAGCAGGCTTCATATTCATCACTGCAGGCACACTCCACGTTAGTGCCAACGGAACGAGACACACGCTCACCCAGGGCGATGCACTCATTGTCTCTCCTCTCTTCGTGCTAACTGATTTCAGGGAGAGCTCCGATTTCAGGTGCGAGAGGATACTCCTTGACATCCATGATTTTCTCGAATACGCGCGCAAGGTGTTCGACACAGCCTTCCTGCCTTTCATCTACCGTAACCCCGTTGTCTGTCTCCGCCCCCAGGAACAGTCGTCGCTCACCGCCAGAATAAACGCCATACACCATACACAGGAAAGGGCGAAGGACGACGCCCTGCCGCCTAACATACAGCGGCTCCAGACCATTGCCGCCGAACTGTCCACCAAGGCACTCATCGCCGAGTTCCTTGCGAAAGTATTCCACGACAACCGCCACCACATTACAGCGCACAACGACAGGAAAGACCGTAACATAATCACGCTGACACGCTTCCTCCTGATGCTCAACCGGCAGTTCGCCACCAGCCGCACCGTGGCACACTACGCCGCCCTGTGCAACCTCTCTACGGGACGCTTCTCCGCCATAGTGCGCGAAGCCACGGGCTATCCGCCCATGCACTGGATAACAACAGTAACCATAAACAACGCAAAGATACTCCTACGCCAGAACGCCGGCATGACAATAAAAGAGATAGCCCGCCATCTCGGCTTCCCCGAACAATACACCTTCCGCAAATACTTCAAGCAGCACACGGGAATATCCCCCACACAGTATAGGGCTGGGGCAGGACAGTAGGAAACTTCCGCACGAAGTACTGGGCTATATATGCCATTTACGCCAGTACTTTATGCGGAAGTACTGGCGTAAATGGCATTTATATTCGTGGCGTTAATATCGCAAAGTTACTGCCGTTCGGCAGTTCAAGCAAGTTCGATAGCCTTGCCTATTCCTCTAATCTCCTTTGGGACTTCTCCCGGACTTTTGATATTACGCCTTCCTTATCTGTCCTTCCCCGTTGATTAGCCACTTGTAGGTGGTCATTTCCCGAAGTCCCATCGGACCGCGTGCGCCGAGCTTCTGTGTGGATATGCCTATCTCGGCACCGAGTCCGAACTGTGCGCCGTCGGTGAAGCTTGTCGGGGCGTTCACATATACGCAGGCCGCATCCACTTCTCGCTGGAAGCGGTCTGCGTTGTCTGGGTCTTCTGTTATGATGCTCTCGCTGTGTCCTGATCCGTATTTTGCTATGTGGTCGATGGCTTCTCCTATTGAAGAAACCGTCTTGACAGCCAGCTTGTAGTCCATGAATTCTGTGCCGTAGCTGTCGGTAGTGGCGTGCTGTAGTGGCGTGTAGCCGCTTGCTTCGAGTGCGGAGTAGGCTGTGTCGTCGGCGTATATCGTAACGTGTTTCTCCTTCAGCGGTGCGCAGATGGTGGGGAGGTCGGAGATGCGACTGGCGTTTATGAGCAGGCAGTCGAGGGCATTGCACACGCTGACGCGCCGTGTCTTGGCGTTCTCAATGATTCTCGTTCCCATTTCTGTCTGCGCTGTTGCGTCGAAATAGCAGTTCACCACTCCTGCTCCAGTCTCAATGACAGGCACCTTCGCGTTGTCGCGCACGAAGTCAATGAGCTTCCTACCTCCACGTGGTATGCAGATGTCCACATACCCCACGGCATTGAGCAGTTCGGCTGTAGCCTCGTGTGTGGCGTCAAGGAGTGTGGCGGCATTGGCAAGGTCGGGCATTTGCAGCTGCCGGGCATGGCGTGAGAGCACTTCGCGTATTACGGCTATCGCCTCGCGGTTTGAGCTGTCGGCATCCTTGCCTCCCTTGAGTATGCAGGCGTTGCCGCTTTTCAGGCACAGTGAGAACACGTCGAAGGTAACGTTCGGACGCGCCTCATAGATGACACCGATCACCCCGAATGGCACGCTGACACGCCTTAGCCGCAGTCCGTTGGGGAGGGTGCGGTCTTCTATGGTGTGGCTGGGAGGGGAGGGGAGGTGCGCCACCTGCTGCATATCTCCGGCAATGCCCTTCAGACGCTCTTCGGTAAGCATGAGGCGGTCATAGAGAGGGTTGTCCAGCGACATCTTCTCCAGGTCGTTGGCGTTGGCGGAAAGCAGGGTGGGGGTGTTGGTAACTATGGCTTGCGCCACGTCGAGAAGTATGGCGTTGCGCTGTTCGTCACTGAGGAGCGCCACTGTGCGGGCGGCATTCTTGGCGTTGGAAAAAAGAGTGTTCACGGGGGAGGGGGAATATGGGGTAATTGTTCGGAGCAGAGGCTCCGAAAGCGGGGCATTTAGTATATGGGGGGAACGGAAGAACCGGAAGGGACGGATGAACCGGAGGCGATGAACTCCGTGTGTGTTATGGATTCGGGGGCTGTGATGAGGTCAAGGAGAATGTTCTCCTTCGTGCCGTTGGCGATTATGACTGTGATGCCGCTTTTCGACACTTCAGATGCCGTATGGTACTTCGACTCCATGCCTCCCCTGCCGAAGCTGCTCTTCTCGCGGTGTATGTATTCGCTCAAATCCCTTTCGGGTTCCACCCTCTCTATAACCTTTGAGGCAGGGTTCTTTGGGTCGCCGTCGTATATTCCGTCAATGTTTGAGAGGAGTATCAGCTTGTCGGCGTTGAGCATTCTTGCGATAAGCCCGGAGAGTTCGTCGTTGTCGGTGAACATCAGTTCGGAGAGGGCAACGGTGTCGTTCTCGTTCACGATGGGCAGCACTCCCATGTCGAGCATCAGCTGCATGCAGGCTTTCTGGTTCTGGTACTGTTCGCCGGGATTGAAGTTCTCCTTCATCGTCAGCACCTGTCCGATGTGTATGTCGTGTTCGCGGAACAGGTCGTAGTAGTGGTTTATGAGTCTCACCTGACCAATGGCGGAGAAAAGCTGACGCTGCTCCACACTGTCGAGGTGGGTGTCTATGCGCAGTTCGCTCCGTCCGCTTGCCACTGCTCCGCTCGACACGAGTATCACCTCATGGCGCAGTTTGCGGAGCTCGGCTATCTGGTCGACAATGGACGAGATGCGGGTTATGTTGAGAGTGCCGTCAGCACGGGTGAGCACATTGCTGCCCACCTTTATTACGATTCTTTCTTTCATCGTGCAGACTTTGTCTATGGTTGGTTATATATGGGAGTTAAGGAAGTTAAAGGAGTTAAGGGTGTTAAAGACAAATGATTTTTCCCGAACAACTGTTTGGGCACACTCTAATTAGGTAATGTCTTTAACTCCTTAAACTTCCTTAACTCCTTTAACTTCATAATTAACGATATTGTCTATAACTATCCTAACAGTCCCTGTATCACGGCGTTGCTGAAGCCGTACTGCTCCATTCTGTTCAGTCCGCGTATGGTTACGCCGCCAGGTGTCGTTACTTTGTCAATCTCTGTTTCTGGGTGGTTGCCCGTAGCCTGCAGCAGTTCCATGGCACCCTTTACGGTCTGCACAACGATGTCCTTTGCCATGTCGGCCTTGAAACCGAGTTGTACGCCGCCTTCTGAAGCTGCGCGTACATAGCGCATGGCATAGGCTATGCCGCAGGAGGCGAGGACGGTGGCTGCGGGCAGATGCTGCTCATCTACTATCATGCACGAACCCGTAGCGTTGAACAGTTCTTCAACGAGCTTTATCTGTGCTTCTGTTGCGTTTGTGTCAGGGACAATGAATGTCATGCTCGACTTTACTGCGATGGCTGTGTTGGGGATGCAGAGGAAAACGGAAATGTCGTTTCCCACTACTGCCTTAATCTGTGCGAGGCTTACTCCGGCAGCAACAACGATGAGAATCTGGTTGCTTTTCAGAGTGTCCTTTATGCCGTTGAGCACTGAATCCACAAGCCATGGCTTAACAACTACGCATACCACGTCTTTGTCTGCCGCAGCCTCGTTGTTTCCGCATGTAGTGTTGATGCCTGTGTTTGCGAATCTTTTGAGAGATGCCTCAAAGGGGTCTGCTGCCGTGATGTCAGCAGGGGTGAAGAGGCTTGTGTTAAGCCAGCCTTCTACCATTGCGCCGCCCATTGCGCCTGCGCCGATAACTGATATTTTCATGTGATATAAGAAAGGATTAATATTTAATGTTGTTTATATGTCGTTCAACAATGTTGGAATTTGCATAATATGTGGTTATCATGCCATATTTGCTGTTCCCGTCCTGTATGGTATTTGTCTGGAGGGTGTTTATCTTAAGCGCAGAGGGAAGCCCACCTCTACATTGTTTTCGGGGGAGAGATCGTTCATTTTGTACAGGTTCTTCAGGCGGATGCCGAATTTCTGCGATATACTGTACATGCTGTCGCCTGCCTTCACGCGATACACCTTGCCCTTGTGTGCCTTCTCGCCCTTGCGTGCCTTCTTCTTTAGGAACACGATGTCGCCTTCTTCCAGTACGTCCTTCTTGTCGCGTTCATTGTAGCGGGCGAGCTTTCTGTATGACTTGTCCACTGCTTCGCCGATTGACTTGAAGCTGTCGCCTGCCCTTGCCACGACGTAGGGTATGTCGTTTATGTAGTTTACTGCGTATATGCCGCCTCCTAAGTCATCCTTTGAAGAGGTTTTCTGACTGTCATACTGATAGAGCTGGTAACGCTCGATGATATCAATGAGTGTCTTTGCATAGACTGGGTTCGTGGCATATCCGCACGCCTTCAGCCCGTGCGCCCATTTCTTGTAGTCGGTTATATCGTAGGTGAATAGCCTCTCGTAGCGTTTGCGTTTCAGGAAGAGGCTGTGGTCTTCAAAGCTCTCGCGGGCGGAGTTGTAGGCACGGAAGCATTCGTTGTCCATATCGTCATTGTGATACTGCCGTTTCCCTGTCCAGTCGTGGCATTTTATGCCGAAATGGTTGTTGCCCCTGCTTGCCATTTCGCTTGTGCCGGCTCCGCTTTCTATCAGCCCCTGCGCCAGGGTGATTGATGCCGGGATGCTGTGTTTCTTCATCTGCTCAACGGCTATGGGCGCGTATTTCTTTATGTAGTTCTCGTAGTCGGCGGATGTGCGCCGCTGTGCCGTAGCCTGTAGGCAGATGAGGATGAGGGAAAGTATGAAGAGTAATGTCTTGTTCATAATGGAGGGTTTGCGGAATATAAAAGTTATACCCATGTTTACTCTTAACATAAACATGGGTATAAAAAAATTGATTGTCTCTCGACAACCAATCCTCTAACCTTAATAATCTAATACCATGAAAAACACGGTGCAAAGGTATGACTTTACACCGTGCGCGCAAATGAATTTGCTCTTTTGTTTTAACAAGACTATGTATATATGACCTTCATCAATTCGGGGTAAATCCTTTGTACTGGTAGTCCCATTACGTTATAGAAACTTCCGTCTATGCCCGTAACTCCGATGTATCCTATCCATTCCTGTATCCCGTATGCCCCTGCCTTGTCCATCGGTTTGTAGGTCCTGACGTAGTAGTCTATCTCCTCTTCCGTGAGCTGCTTGAAGCGCACCTCGGTCAGTACGGAGAAATGGCTGTGGTTCAGGTCGTCCTTCGTGCCGATGCAGATGCCCGTTACCACATTGTGCGACCGTCCGCTGATAAGTCGCAGCATCTCTTTTGCCTCCTCTTCGTCTTTGGGCTTTTCCAGAATGTCTTCATCAACGATGACGACTGTGTCGGCAGTGAGTATCACCTCATCGTCGGCGATGTCGTTCTTGTAGGCGGAAGCCTTGCGTCGGGCGAGTGTCTCGGGAACGGAGTATATGTCCACTCCCTCTGGATGCGACTCGTCAATGTCGGCTATTACCCTTACCTCAAAGGGGATGTCCAGTCCGGCAAGCAGTTCCTTGCGGCGTGGGCTGTTGGAAGCGAGGATTAGCTTTTTCATGATGGGGTTATGCGTGTTGCCATCCCTGTGCAAGAAGTTCGAACTCCTGGTTGTCGCGGGATATCAGCTGCTTGCCCTGTTCAGGCTTTGTAATGTAGCCAATCATCCTGACGTTGTCAATCTCTTCTATCTTGTGCAGGTCGCCGATGGGGACGGTGAAGAGCAGTTCGTAGTCTTCGCCTCCGTTCAGGGCGCAGGTTGTAACGTTCATGGAGAACTCTTCGGCTGCAACGGCTGTCTGGTAGTCGATGGGGAGGTTCTTTTCGTATATGCGGCATCCGCAGTTGCTCTGCTTGCAGATGTGCAGTATCTCGGAGGACAGCCCGTCGGAGATGTCAATCATTGCAGTCGGTTTTATGCCGTATTCTGCCAACGATGCTATGATGTCGCCTCGTGCTTCGGGTTTCAGCTGCCGTTCCAGCAGGTATTCTTTCCCATAGAACTCCGGTTGGAAGGGCTTCTCTTGGGGATTGAACGGCTTGTTGGCAGCCTTTGCTTTCTCCTGCTCTTCGCGCAGCATCTGGTAGTAAACCGCCTTCTCGCGTTCAAGAAGCTGTAAGCCCATATAGGCGGCGCCAAGGTCTCCTGACACACATATCAGGTCGGTGTCTTTTGCACCTGAACGATATACGATATCCTCTTCGTTGGCACTGCCTATGCAGGTGATTGATATGGCAAGACCTGTGATAGAGGAGGTGGTGTCGCCACCGACAATGTCAACCCCCCATTTCTCGCACGCCCTGCGCAGTCCGCTGTAGAACGCCTCTATGTCTTCCACCGTGAAGCGTTTGGAAAGTGCTATGCCCACTACCATCTGTTCAGGTTTCCC
Source organism: Bacteroidaceae bacterium (assembly GCA_021443285.1). GTDB lineage: Bacteria > Bacteroidota > Bacteroidia > Bacteroidales > Bacteroidaceae > Prevotella. Next base: position 1,267 of record JABUUG010000008.1, on the reverse strand, counting down.
GTTCATCGCGAAGATGTCCGAGATGTTCACCATCGCCGACTTGTAGCCGAGGTGTTCGAGAGTGATGTAGGTGAGGTCGAAATGGATGCCCTCCATCAGCATATCTTTGGTAACGAGTGTACGCCTGTTTCCGTTGTTTATAACTGCGCAGTCGTCGCCCACACCTGCTATGGTGGAAGGATTTTTCGGGCTGTGTCCATTTGTCAGATGGTCAATAAGCCCGAACTCTCCTAACTGGGAAATTTCCATTGGGGAAGCTTATATATTTTATGTGGGGAGGAAATCCCCCGCCTTATATATATTAATGTGTAACTCTCCGCCTTAGCCGAACTTCGGGATTATCTCCTTGGCGATTGTGCCGATGATGTGCTGTACCTTTTGTGCTATCTGCTGCACTTCCTCGTGGTTGGTGGAGTTGTCTTCGCCTCCGCCCACATTGGTGATTACGCTTACGCCGAACACTTTCATCTCCATGTGGCGTGCAACGATAACTTCTGGTATGGTACTCATTCCGACAGCATCTGCACCGATGGCTCTGAAGTAGCGGTATTCTGCCGGTGTCTCATAGCTTGGGCCTGATGTGCCTGCGTAAACACCTTCCTTCAGGTTGAAGTTGTACTTGTTTGCTATTGCCTTTGCGTAGGCAATGTACTGGCGGTTGTATGCCTCTGTCATCGACGGGAAACGCTCTCCCCACTCGCTGTAGTTCTTGCCTCTCAGCGGGTTGTCGGGGAACAGGTTGATGTGGTCTTTGATAATCATCACATCGCCCACCTTGAATGTCGGGTTTGTGCCGCCGGCGGCATTTGACACGAAGAGGTTCTCGACGCCTATGAAGCGCAGCACCCTGACAGGGTAGGTGAGAGTCTGCATGTCGTAGCCCTCATAGTAGTGGAAGCGGCCCATCATTGCCACTACATCCACGCCCTGCAGTTTTCCGAAGATGAGTTTGCCCGTGTGTCCCTCAACGGTGGTGATTGGGAAATAGGGGATGTCCCTGTAGGCAATCTCAGTCTTGTCCGTAATCTCTGAAACTAATTGTCCGAGTCCGCTGCCCAGGATTATCGCCGTTGTCGGTCTTGATGGCATCCTTTCGAGCAGCCAGGCTGATGTTTGTTGAATTTTTGTGTACATAGTCTGTTATTAAATTGTTAAACATTTCTTTTTTGTTAAGCAGTATTTCTGTCTTTATAGGCAGGTAGTATGCTGATTTCTTTACGTCCAGTGTGAAACCGTTCAAGCCCCTCATCCTTGTCGCACAGGACAA
>JABUUG010000089.1:12636-14552 GCA_021443285.1 Bacteroidaceae bacterium | reverse complement strand
CCCTTTAACTCCACAATAACTACACTTCACTCCCATTTATAGAACCCACCTTAAGAAATATGCGCGTTTTTGTGTCATAAGCCCCAAAAAGTGAAAGCGTTGCAGGATATAAGCCGGGTTATGTTGTCTCATTCCGTCATTTATCTTTGCGTTCTACCCTCCGGCGCATCCTTGCGGAATCGGGCGGGCAGCCCTCTCATGGCGCCGGTTTACGCGAACTTGCAGCTTCCGGTTATCACAGCCAGCGTGTCGCCACGTCTGCTGGTGGTCTCTTACACCACCTTCTCACCCTTGCCCACATACCCACATTAATTAATAATAACTAATCAGAATGTGTGGCGGTTGTTTTCTTCTGCATCACATGATGTTGCCACCATCTCCACTTTCTGAAGCGGAATGCCCTGTGCTGCCCGGACTTTCCTCTGTTGCCAGCGACGGACCTCCTTCAGCGCTTTCGGGCGGCAAAGTTACATTAACTATACAATAATTATATAGTACACAGCACTTTACCCATTATTTCCTGCATTTTAGTTAGAATAGGTCAAGGTAAACATGGCTTAATCCTTGAACAAATCGCCTTGAAAGGTTAGCTTTCCCGCATAGAGTGCTGGCATAACTTTCATTATTATGTTGCTTTCCTTACGATGAAACTAACGATATATGTTGGGTGTAAGGGCGGAAAATCGCTGTTTTCTTTGCAGTTACGTGCTTCTTTCGTAAATTTGCCGCGATTTTTTTGGAACATATAGAATTATGGAATTAGCAACAAAATACAATCCGCAGGACGTAGAGTCCAAATGGTATCAGTACTGGCTCGACAACAAGCTGTTCGCAAGCAAGCCAGACAGTCGTGAACCTTACACTATAGTCATTCCGCCACCAAACGTTACGGGCGTGCTGCATATGGGCCATATGCTCAACAACACCATCCAGGACATCCTTGTGCGCCATGCGAGGATGGAGGGAAAGAATGCGTGCTGGGTGCCGGGCACCGACCATGCCTCGATAGCTACGGAGGCGAAGGTGGTGAACAAACTGGCGCAACAGGGCATAAAGAAGCGCGACCTCACCCGCGAGCAGTTTCTTGAGCACGCATGGGACTGGACAAACGAGCATGGCGGCATCATCCTGAAGCAGCTGAGGCGCTTGGGCGCATCGTGCGACTGGGACCGCACCGCCTTCACGATGGACGAGAAGCGGTCGGAGTCGGTGCTGAAGGTGTTCTGCGACCTCTATGACAAAGGGCTTATATACAGAGGTCTGCGCATGGTGAACTGGGACCCGAAGGCGCAGACGGTGCTCTCCACAGAGGAGGTAATCTACCGCGAGGAGAAGAGCAAGCTATACTACCTGAAATACTATGTGGCAGACAGCGCTGCCGTGAAGCCGACAGGCGAGGAGGGCGAGGTGCTGCACAAGGACGACAAGGGATACTACGCCGTAGTAGCCACCACACGCCCGGAGACCATCATGGGCGATACGGCGATGTGCATAAACCCGAAAGACCCGAAGAACCAGTGGCTCAAGGGGCACAAGGTGATTGTGCCGCTCGTGAACAGAACAGTGCCGGTAATAGAGGACCGCTATGTGGATATAGAGTTCGGTACGGGCTGCCTCAAGGTAACGCCGGCGCACGATGTGAACGACTACGCACTCGGCAAGACACACAACCTGGAGACGATAGACATCTTCAACCCCGACGCAACCATCTCTGAGGCGGGCGGACTGTATGTTGGGCAAGACCGCATGGTCGTGCGCAAGCAGATAGCCATAGACCTCGCCGACGCCGGACTGTTGGAGAAGGTTGAGGACTACGAGAACAAGGTGGGCTACTCAGAGCGCAACCAGGACACTGCCGTAGAGCCTCGCCTCTGCAAGCAGTGGTTCCTCTCGATGAAGCATTTCGCCGACATCGC
>JABUUG010000089.1:6488-11616 GCA_021443285.1 Bacteroidaceae bacterium | reverse complement strand
GAGGGCGAGTCAATCATGCGCGAGAAGCTCGAACTCGACGCGCCAACGGCTGACGACGAGCGCATAATAGCCGACATAGAGGTGGCAAAGCAGATTGTCGCCGGCGTGCGTATGGTGCGCAACCAGAAGAACATCGCGCAGAAAGAGCCGCTCGCCCTGAACCATATAGGCGAGAACAGCTGTGAGGCATACAACAGCGTGATAATAAAGATGGCAAACCTCTCGGAGATTACCGCCGTTACGGAGAAGCCCGCCGACGCATCCGCTTTCATGGTTGGCACGATGGAGTGGGCAGTGCCAGTGGGCAACCTCATAGATGTGGAGGCAGAGATTGCCAAGAACGAGGCGCAGCTGAAACACCTTGAGGGCTTCCTCGCCGGCATAAACAAGAAACTCGCCAACGAGCGGTTTGTGGCTAACGCGCCAGAGGCTGTGGTGGCTATGGAGCGCAAGAAGAAGGCGGACTCGGAGGAGAAGATTGCCGCTATAAAGCAGGCGCTGGAGGCGCTGAGGAAGTAGAGGGCGGATTAGGATTCGGATTCGGCGCAATAGCGCCGAACACCGTGGCTCCTTTATTCGAAGCTGACGCTCCGAACGCAGGGATGCAATGTTTATAGATTAATGATTATTGATTGTATGTGTAAGAGTTTCTTAAAGGCAGGTGCGGGAAAGATGACAGCCCGCGTTCTGCGTATGTTCATAATGCTGTGCGTATGCCCGGCGATGCTGTTCTTGGGCAGCTGTAGCAAAAACGAGGATGACCCGCCTAAGCCGCAGACGATAGATCCCGACAGGCAGCCCGCCAACTCGCAGACGGTGTTCATATATAACCCCTACTCAGGCCTGAAAAGGTATCTTGACAACGATTTGGCGGAGATGGAGACAGCCATAATGAACAATAACGGTCTCGGACGTGTCCGGGTGCTGCGCTTTGTCAGCGAGGACTCGCGCGACAAGTCGCACCTCATGGAAATAAAATACGACCCTTATGTGTATAACAAGCAGGGCGTAAGGGTGGGAGCAATAGTGCGCGACACCATCAGGACATACGACTTCAACACCCTCAACTACACAGAAGAGAGCGGGCTTACACAGCTGATGAACGACGTGATGACCATCGCGCCATCCACCGACTATCAGGTGATTTTGGGCAGTCATGCCTCAGCATGGTTGCCGAGAGATTACAGCCGTTCTTACGGTGCTGCGGTGAACGACCCTTATGGAGCAAAATACCAGGCCAACTACACCACGCTTGCCGCTGCCCTGAAGAAGACTTTTGCCAGGAACAAGAAGCTGAAGTCCATACTTCTCGACAACTGCAACTCCATGTGTGTGGAGGTGGCATACGACCTGAAGGACGTTACCGATTATATCGTCGGTTCGGAGACGGAAATCCTCATGAACGGTATGCCCTACGACAAACTTCTTATCGACTACATAATGGGCGACTACGTGGCTGTGCTTGATGCTTACTATGACTACTACAAGAAGGATCAAGGCACTATTGCCATTGTCTCCTGTGATAAAATGGACGGTATGGCAGAGGTTATGAAGGAAATAAATTCCAAGTTCACCTTCGATGAGTCGCTGAGAGACTCGCTGCAGATAGTCGGCGGAACAAATGTCAGCAATCCGGAGTTCTACGATTTCGGCCGCTATGTAGAGGTGCTGATAAATGATAAAGACCCTTCGCTTTATGACGCTTTCTATGCAATGTGGGATGCCATGGTGCCTGACTATATCTATACGAACAGCCTCTATTGGCAAGCATATCCTTTTTCGTCGCACGTCTATCCGCTGACGCATTGTTCCGGCATAGGCTGTTCTGACCCGGCAAAGCGCTCTCAGACGACTGCTGCGCTGAAGGAGACGGCATGGTATAAAGCGACGCACTGATGGCAGAATACTCGTCGGAACTATTCGAAAGGGCGGTGAAGCAGTTTGCCACGCTCCCCGGCATAGGGCGCAAGACCGCCACGCGGCTTGTGCTTAACATGCTGCGCAGAAGCGATGGGGAGGTGGAAGCATTCGCCAATGCACTGCTCCACGCCAAGCACGACATAATATATTGCCGTCATTGCCACAACATAAGCGATACGGAGGTATGCCCCATCTGTGCCGACCCACGCCGCGACAAGTCCACCATCTGCGTTGTGGAGAACATTCAGGACGTGATGGCCATAGAGCATACACAGCAGTACAGAGGGCTGTATCATGTGCTTGGCGGAGTAATATCGCCTATGGAGGGCATCGGGCCGAGCGAGCTTGAGATAGCAAGCCTCATTGACAGGGTGGCAAACACAGAGGAGGGCAGGGCGTGCAAGGAGATTATATTCGCGCTGTCGCCGACACTTGAGGGCGACACCACCAACTTCTTCATCTCGCGGAAGCTGGCAGGAGTGGATGTGAAACTCTCCGTGATAGCCCGCGGTGTGCAGTCGGGCAGTGAGATTGAGTATGCCGACGAGGTTACACTGGGGCGCGCAATATTGGACAGAAAAGAACTGGCAAGATAGCCGCAATAGTATGGAATACATAATATCTAATGTAATGATACTGCTTACGGTGTGCCTCATACCGTTTGCACTCAAAAGCCGTAAGCTCGCTTTCACGCTGGCAGCCATCATCCTGCCGCTGATGGCAAACATAGCCCTGTATATATACTACGACAGGCAGCCGTCGTTCGGCTACCTCGCCATTATCGGCGCCATATCCCTCTGCCTTATACGGAAAAAGAAACCCGCAGACAAGAGTGAAAATACTTCTGGAGAAGATGATATAAAGGAGCAGGATGAACTCCTTCCNCATAAAAAGGAGCAGGTTTAACTCCTTCCTCTCCCTTTTTCCCCTTTCCCCCCCCCTCGTGCAGCTGTCTGTAATCATAGTGAACTACAATGTCAAGCACTACATTGCCCAGTGTATAGACAGTGTGTTGGCATCCACCATTGGTATGGATGCCGAGATTATTGTGGTGGATAACCATTCTTCCGACGGTTCTGTGGCATATCTTCGCCAGCATTATCCGCAGGTGCAGGTCATGGCAAGCAACCATAATCTGGGCTTCTCGCGTGCTAACAATATCGGCGTGAAGAGTGCCAAGGGCGAATACATACTGTTCCTGAACCCCGACACTATTGTAAAGAAAGAGACCATCAGCGACTGCCTCCGCTTTATGGAGCGCACCGCCGACTGCGCCGCTCTCGGTGTGTGCCAGCGTCATGCCGATGGCGGGAGGGCTATGGAGAGCCGTCGCGGACTGCCCACGCCGATGACTTCGTTCTATAAGGTTACGGGGCTGTGCAACCGCTTCCCATCGTCGAAGCGCATGGGGCGTTACTATATGAGCTTCCTGCCGTGGGATGAGTCGGCAAAGATTGACGTCATCAGCGGTGCGTTCTTCTTCGTCAGGAAGGACAATTTCATAAAGGCGGGGATGTTCGACGAGGACTACTTCATGTATGGCGAGGACATAGACCTGTCGTACTGCATACAGAAGTCGGGCGGAAACAACTACTACCTGCCTACTGACATCATACACTACAAGGGCGAAAGCACACAGAAGTCGAGCTTCCGCTATGTGCATGTGTTCTATCAGGCCATGCTTATCTTCATGAGCAAGCACATGGGCGGCATGAACATACTGCTGCGACTGCCCATACAGTGCGTCATCTATCTGAAGGCCATGGCCGCCCTGTGCAGCATAACCGCCTACAGGGTGAAGCGCTTGCTGGGCTTCACGACTATTGCTACGGAGAACAGCAGTTATGTCTTCGTCATCGACCGAAAGAATTTTGACGCCTGCAGCCGTCTGGTCAATGACAACGCCCTCGATGCCGAATACATCACCTTCGACACTGCCGACGCTCTAAATACGCTGTGCCGGTTGGAACACAGCGCATACGTCCGCAACAACTCGAATGTGCATATTGTATATGACACATCTGTGTTCTCTTTCTCACAGATTATCAGCAAGTTCACTGACGCTCCAGACAAAAAAATCTTCCTTGGAACGTATTGTCCAAGGAAGAATGTCATTATCACAAAAGACGAATGTTTTTGTTAAAGTGAAGGTGAACTTACACCTTGCGCAGCCAGCCCCTGTGTTCGGAGCTATTGCTCCGAATTATTAGTGTCTGCCATCCCCCTTGCAAACTCCCATCCCACGGTGTTGTCTATGCTCTTGCAGCACTCTGCCGAGAAGCGTTGTGCGGTGGATAGTATGCGTCGCCACGCCTCTTCGCTCATGCCATCGCTCAGGTTGTTGCGGCTGATGTTGTCGCGTATCAGCGAGAACACCACGCCCGCATTGTAGTTGTCGCCAGCACCTATCGTACTCACCGTCTCTATCGGCTCTATGCTGTGGCAGATGCGTGTGCCTTCTTTCCCTTCTGTGCTTCCTCCCGTTTTCAGCAGTGTCGGCTCTGCGCCGCAGGTGTATATCACGATCTTGCCTTTCAGACAGTCTTTCGCGCTTATTGTGTCGAAGTCGTCTGTACCGTAGATGATGTGGAAGTCCTCGTTGCTGCCTCTTATTATGTCGGCGTAGCGCATGTTCTCCTCTATGTTGGGCAGCAGTGTGTCCACCTCATCCTTGTGCGAAGAGCGGTAGTTCAGGTCGTAGTATATTATCGCGCCGTGCTGCCGTGCGTATTCCAGCATAGCCTTCATCTTCGGGCGTATCACGGGGTTTATTGCGTAGTATGAGCCGAACATCAGCACATCGCCCTCGTTTATCTCCGGCATCTGCATCGACGCCTTGTCGTTGGGGTGGTCTTTGTAGAAGATGTAGTCGGCGTCGTTCCTCTCGTTGAGGAATGCCAGCGACACCGGGCTTTTCCCCCGCCTCTCCACATCTGCCGCCGACACGCCGTTGTCCGTCAAGTATGAGCATACGAGGTCGCCGATATGGTCGTCGCCTGTTTCCGACAGGAAGGTGGCATTCACGCCGCACCGCCCAAGCGAAATCATCGCGTTGAAAGTGCTGCCGCCCGGCACTGCGCTCACCGGCTTGTCGCCCTTGAAGATGATGTCGTACACCGTCTCGCCTATTCCTATAACTTTGCGCTTATCCATTGTATTAACTGTTCCATTAATGCGCCACTGTGTTCGGCACTATTGTGCCGAATAA
>JABUUG010000089.1:0-5828 GCA_021443285.1 Bacteroidaceae bacterium | reverse complement strand
TTCACGCGCCAGCCCCAGTCGTCGAGGAAGCCGATGTATATCGCGTCGGCGGGGCAGTAGAACGAGCAGCGCATGCACATCAGGCATTTGTGGTGGAACGCCAGGTCGCCCTTCTTGTCGCGGTATATGTTCTTCGTCGGGCAGTTCGTAAGGCATTTGTTGCAGTTAAGGCACTTCTCCTTATCCACCTTGTAGAAGAACGAGTTCACATTGCCGCCTATATACTGCGGTCTTGACACCACACTCGACACGAACCTCGGCCACAGCTTGTAGGGCTTGAGGTTGGCTATGCCGTGCTTCAGCTCATACACCATTATCTCCAGCAGCTTCCTGTCCATCTCAAACATCTCGCGTATGAGGTAGTCGTCGAAGCGGAAGTGTATGTTGTACGGCATCATGAAGTGGTATTCGTTGCGTATGTCCACCTTGTCGCGCTTCAGTTTGCGCAGCACATACTTAGACGAGGCATCGTTGGCATGATATGTCTCGCCCGAGTTCTTGTATATGAACGCGCGTATGCCAGCAGGGAACTTCTGCTTCCTTATGAACTTCAGGAAGGCGTATGGCGCACAGAAACCGTATATCGGACTGCCCAGCCCGACAATGTCGTATGGCGAGAAGTCGAGGCGTTCCGTGTTCAGCGGGTCAATCTCGTAGGTTGTTATGTTCCATCCCTCTTTCTCCAGCCGTTCCTTCACCTTCCCCGTAACATACCGCGTGTTGAAAGTGCCGGTATAATATAGCAGCAGACAGTTCATTCTGTTTCGTTCTTCAATCTAATATCTTCATCTCTACCTTCTCTACCCTCTTTACCGCTGCAAAGTTAATGTAATGCGGAGACCGTACAAAATAAAATGCCGGGAAAGTGGTAAAATCACTTTTCTGTGCCTTAAACCCTTCAAAAATCCAATGAACCTTTTGCCTTAAACGAAAAGCTGCGACAGGGCGTAGAGAGGGCAGATGGTTACATGCCTCACAGCGTGCTCTGCCTCTTTGTACGCAAACTCAAACTGTCCGAAGTTCTCCAGCGAGCAGCGGATGGCTTCCGTCAGTCGTTTGTCGCGCATGAAGCTCCATAGGCTTTTCATGCCGCCCTGCCTGTCTGCCTTCACCTCTACAGGAACCACTTTCGAGTCCTTTGCCACGATATAGTCAATCTCTGCCTGTGCCCCGCGCACCTGACGCACCCAGTAGTATAGCTGGTATTTTAGGTTCGGCGTCTGGTTGCGCACTATCTCCAGGCCAGCTATCATCTCCGCAATCGAGCCTTTGTTCACCAAATCGTTGACATTCGCAGTGAGAATCTGTGTGGTAATCTCCTTGGCATTGCCCATCGTCATGTTGAGCATACGCAGCAGCAGACCGCTGTCTATAAACAGCATCTTGCGGAAGCTCTTGTCCGCCTCTCCGCCAAGTGGCAGACCGTTTGCCGCGGTGTGTGTGGCGGGTATCACCAGACCTGCCATATACAGAATCTCCAATGCCCGCTTTATGTCGGCTGTCTTATACCCGCCCACCTCGGCATATACAAACTTCTTCGTGATTTGACTGGCAACACTGCGCAGGGTGGCGAACGTAAAAAGGGGGCAGTAACCGCAATTACTGTCCCCTGATAATGGGTGTTTGTCTGTATGACTTATGCCGCGATGTGCTGCCTGTTTATATGAACAGCACTGTCAGCCCTGCCATCACGATGCTTACCATCGACATCAGCTTTATGAGAATGTTGAGCGACGGGCCAGATGTGTCCTTGAATGGGTCGCCGACGGTGTCGCCAACGATGGTGGCCTTATGGCAGGCAGAGCCTTTGCCGCCGAAATTGCCTTCCTCCACCATCTTCTTCGCGTTGTCCCATGCGCCGCCGGAGTTCGCCATGAACACTGCGAGAGTGAAGCCAGATGTCAGTCCGCCAACGAGCAGACCAAGCACGCCGGCAACACCGAGCAGTACACCGACAATGACGGGGATGGCTATGGCGAGCAGCGAGGGCAGTATCATCTCTCGCTGTGCGGAGCGTGTTGAAATCTCCACGCAGCGGCTGTAGTCGGGTGTTGCCTTGCCCTCAAGTATGCCCTTTATCTCCTTGAACTGCCGGCGCACTTCCTTAACCATGTCTTCAGCCGCACGACCTACTGCGCCCATCGTTATTCCACTGAAGAGGAAGGCTGCCATTGCGCCCACGAACACTCCCACGATGACCTTCGGATTCATGAGGTTCACCTGGAAATAGTCCATGAACGACGGTATGTCCTGAATATGCGAAAGCACGTCTGCCATATGGGCATCGCCCTCGTTTGCAAGGCGTTGCACAGCCTCCTTCACCTCCTCGATGTATGAGGCGAGTAGCGCGAGGGCTGTCAGTGCCGCGCTGCCGATGGCGAAGCCCTTGCCAGTAGCGGCGGTGGTGTTGCCGAGAGCGTCAAGGGCGTCAGTGCGTTTGCGCACATCCTCGCCAAGCTCACTCATCTCCGCATTGCCGCCGGCATTGTCCGCGATAGGGCCGTAGGCGTCGGTGGCAAGCGTTATGCCGAGTGTGGAGAGCATACCTACGGCGGCTATGCCCACGCCGTAGAGTCCGCGCGAGAGGTTCTCCGCATTGACGTCGAGCTGGAAGCCGTTGGCGCAGAGGTAGCTCAGCATTATGGCGACAGAGATGGTGATGACAGGCAGGGCTGTTGAAATCATGCCTGTGCCGACACCCTTAATGATGACGGTGGCAGCACCGGTCTGCGAGGCAGCAGATATTTCCTGTGTGGGCTTGTAGGAGTGGGATGTGTAGTACTCCGTACCCTGTCCGATGATTACGCCGGCAGCCAGTCCGCTGATGACGGAGAACGACAGTCCGAGCCAGTTCTCTATGCCGAGCAGATAGAGTATGGCGAAGGTGGCTATTGCTATGAGCACCGCGCTGACGTTGGTGCCGAGAGCGAGCGATTTCAGCAGTTCGCGCATACCTGCACCTTCCTTAGTGCGTACAAGGTATATGCCGAGTATCGAGAGGAATATGCCGACGGCAGCGATAATCATCGGGGCGATTACCGACTTTATCTGCATGTCTGGGTTGAGCGCGAAGGCGGTCGCACCGAGAGCTGCTGTGGAGAGGATAGAGCCGCAGTAGCTCTCGTAGAGGTCTGCTCCCATACCTGCCACGTCGCCCACATTGTCGCCCACATTGTCGGCGATGGTTGCGGGGTTTCGCGGGTCGTCTTCGGGGATGTCTGCCTCCACCTTTCCCACGATGTCAGCGCCCACATCGGCAGCCTTGGTGTATATGCCGCCGCCGACACGTGCGAAGAGTGCCTGTGTGGATGCGCCCATACCGAAGGTGAGCATTGTGGTGGTGATGGTGATAAGGCTGCTCACGCCGGCAGCGTTGAGGATGAGAAACCAGAGGGCGATGTCAAGAAGTCCGAGTCCCACAACGACAAGCCCCATAACGGCACCGCTGCGGAAGGCTATCTTCAGTCCTGCGTCGAGGCCCTGGCGTGCGCCGTTGGCAGTGCGTGCAGAGGCGTAGGTGGCGGTCTTCATGCCGAAGAAGCCAGCCAGACCGGAGAACAGACCGCCCGTGAGGAATGCAAACGGCACCCACGGGTTCTGTACATGGAGGCCGTAAGCCATGAACGCGAAGATTACAGCCATAATGACAAACACGATGGTCACTACGCGATACTGCTGCTTCAGATAAGCCATGGCGCCACGGCGTACATACTCGGCAATCTCCTTCATGCGCGGAGTGCCCTCGTCAGCCCGCATCATTGTGCGGAAGAAGTGGTAGGCCATACCTAAGGCCACCACGCTGGCTATGGGTATAAGCCAGAAAACGGTCGGGATGTTGTTCATGTATTTAGGTTTTAAGTGGTTTCTGTCATCTCCTTGTAAAGCTCCATGAGCCTTGCCACGCAGTCCTCCTCCGTGAACTTCTTTATGGGGAAGCCGTAGGCCTGCATCACAGCGCGGTCGTTTGCCTGGTGCGCCTTGCGCAGCTCGATAGGCATGGTTACCTCGTCGTAGAGGTCGGCGAGTGTGCTGTCGGGGTACATGGAGCGTGCGTCGAGTATCGCCTGTGCCGTCTGCTCTATCTTCGCTTTCTGTTCTTCTGTCGTCGCAGGCCATGGGAAGTTGTTATATACTATGTCCTTGCTGTAGCGGTAACGCATTTCCAAGCGTCCGCACACCGCCCGCATCCATGCCATGTGGACACTGGAGGTAAGTATGCCGAAATGGTATAGTGTGGCGTTGGGGATGATATGTACGGAATCGCTGACGAGATTATCGGCAGACATGAATCCGATAGGGATGTACCGCCTGTTTTCAGATGAAACGCGGGGTATCAGCAGGAAATCGCTGTCGGGCATATTCTCCACATGGAACCGTGTAGGGCGGTCGGCAAGCTTCACTGTGCCGGCGCTTTTGCTCTTCAAGCGGAATTCCCTCACGGCCTTCACCCTTTCAAGGCAGCGGGGCATGGAGCGCAGCTGTGCCGGCGTGCAGTCGCCCAGCCACAGGCAGTAGCGCGGCGTGCGGTTTATGAACTCCTGCGAGCCGTACCATGGGCGGAAATACTGCTTTGCCTCAGGCTCCCCGGCTATGAACGCCTGCATCTCCTCTTCCGTGAACAGGTAGTTGCCGCCGTCTATCGGCTTGTTGCCTATGCCTATGTCAGGCACATCGCACAGAGCCTTGCTGCGGCTGCCCACAAACACATCCGCTCCGTCGGGCAGCAGATAGGCGTTTATGTGCGCACAGTCTGTTCTTCTGTCGCCGTCGAAGATGGTCTTCCTGCGTGTGGCGGAATCTTCGTTTGCGCTGAAGCCCACGACTATGCAGTGGACGTGCGCCATCTGTTCGCTCTCGCTGTCCCAACGGAATGTGCGGTGGGCGAAGTCTATGCCCAGCCCGTAGTCTTTCATCAGCGGCTGCCAGAGGTTTGCCACGGTCTCGCCCTGACAGATGCTGTTTGTGGAGACGAGCGCTGCGCGCGTCTTTTTGCCGCGTATCACGGCAGCCGCCTTCTTGTACCATGCGCACACGAAGTCGAGGTTGCCCACATTCTTCCACTTCTTCCCGAACACTGCGGTGAGGCTGTCCTTCTGCGTCTGCGACATCATCCTTGCGCCCACGAACGGCGGGTTGCCGATGATGTAGTCGTAGCGTACTGTACGGGACTTCTTCTTCCGCTGCTGGTCGAATACGATATGGTCTGTGTGCAGGTTTATCCTTCCATACTCTGCGGCAGGCTCGCTGACAGTCTGTGATTCCTTATCCTCGTCGAATGTGTATGGATGCGGTTTGCCTGTGATGATGTTGGTGTAGCGGGCATAGATGTCTATCGCTTTGTCGGGGTACTCTATCTCGCACCAGTCCATCTTCAGGGCGTCGCCCTCGCGTATGGTGTTGTACGACTTCAGGGGGAGGTAGTCGAGGTCGTGGCGCACTATCCGTTGTGTCTCCTGCAGCATCTGGTGCTCTGCTATCCAGAGGGCTGTGCGGGCTACGGTAACGGCGAAGTCGTTTATCTCTATGCCGTAGAACTGGCTGATGCTCACCTTTATGGGCGAGAGCCCGGCGTCGAAGCCTATGACGGCCTGTCCGCGGTTCAGGCGGGTGATTATCTCGTTCTCTATGCGGCGCAGGGAGATGAATGTCTCGGTGAGGAAGTTGCCCGAGCCGCAGGCTGGGTCGAGGAAGGTGAGGCGCGCGAGCCTGTCCTGCAGCGCCTTGAGCTGCTTGGGGGTGTGGGCGGAGTCGAGTTCGGCGGTCAGCTCCTCGAGGAAGAGCGGGTCTATAACCTTGTGGATGTTCTCGATGCTCGTGTAGTGCATGCC
>JABUUG010000088.1 GCA_021443285.1 Bacteroidaceae bacterium | reverse complement strand
TAGGTAACGCCGTCAGCCTCCCAGCGCTGAATCCATTTTATGAGCGATTTGAGTTTGTTGTTGCCGTCCCAGTCGCTTTCGAGGTTGTAGTCGTTGATGAAGAGCTTCACGTCTTCCGGTCCGTACTGGCGTGCGAGTCGGCAAGCATTGCGCACATATTCGAGGTCGCCCATGTGTGTCTGCCAGAAGAAGTCGCCATCGCCGCCATAGTGCTGCAGGGCATAGACGCCTTCGCTGTCAGCGTCGCCTCCGGAGATTGCCTCGTTCACGAGGTCCCATGCCTTAACCTTGCCGTTGCAGGCAGTCATCATGCCGCTAATCCACTTTTCCATTGCGCCTGCGAGAGCCTCGCATTTCTCTTCCTGCGTCATTGGCACTGGCTGCGGCAGGAGTACGTAGGTTATCTGGTCGGAGATGGTCGGTGAGACTACAGCGCCGGAATTTACCTTCTGTGCGAATGACGATACGTCTGTACCCTCAAGAGAACCGTTCACAATCTTCTCCACACCGTTTATCTTCAGGCTTATGTCTGTGAAATAGTAGTTGTTTGCGCCTGAATATTCGTTAAGGTTGAAGGCTATCGACTGTCCTGCTTTAGCGAATGTACCGCTGCTTTTCACTGTCTTCCATTCTGTTGTGAACTGCACATCTCCGATAGCTTGCCAATCGACATAAGTGCCTGGTGCGTTGTGAACCTGTGTGCTTGCCTTGGCATTGTTGTCTGCGCGCACTTTTGCCGAGAACTCATACTTTGAATTTGCGCTGAAGCTGCCGGTCTTCAGCCAGAACTGGTTCTCCCATACTTCGCTCTTCTTTGCTGTGGCATTTACAACTATGCAGCGGATGTCTTCCGTCACCTTCTTGCCCATCACCTGTTCTTTTATCACGATCTGCTTCACATTGACAGTGCCGACAAAGTGTCCGTGCTGGAACATGAGGAAGCTGTTGGCGAGACAGTTGGTGAACTCCACCTCGATGTCCTGCCATTCTGTGGTGAAGCTGACCTCTCTTGCCGGTCCGCTGGTCCAGTCGCCGAGCTTTACATTCATCTTGCCATCATCGCTGCCCTTCATCGTTATTATGGCTTTATACGTTTTGCCTTTCTCCGTCGGGATATCGGTCATTGTGAGGTACTGCACGTCCCAGTTGTTTGTGGTTTTCTTGGTGGTGGTGACGGTCATGCCATTGGTGGTGTCATACTTGAAGGAAAATCCGAATTGTGTTTGGTCTGATGTCCATGGTATGTTTTGCGATACACGGAAGTCCTTTGATGCCAATTCCACCAATACGGGTGTGTCAGCACCAGGAATCGGTTCTGCGGGCTTGTCCTTGATAAGGCTATTGAGCCATCCGGCAGGCTGCTGTGCATGCCATGCGAGGGTGTGTCCATAGACGTTCAGACCGGCGGCAGTGGCATTGTTGACGAAGGATTTGACTGTGTTGAAGTTCATGTTACCGTTGTTGTCAACGCAGCTTGCCATCTTCATGGCGTTGCCGGCAACTGTCTCGTGGAAGTTCTTGTTTGTCAGTCGATAGACAGTGCCTTTGTTGTTGTAGTCCGGTGCTTCAACAGCAAGACCGACCTTGAAGTTAGGATACTTTGTGCGGTCAACATAGTCTTTGATTGCTGCATACTCATTGAGATAAGTGTAGTTTGGGTCGTTTGGATTACCCATTTCAAAGTGCTCTTGCGCACTGATTGCTGTGCTGCCACATAGCAGCATAGCTGCAATAAAGATTTTCTTTTGGGTCATAATAGATTTATTGTAGTTGTTATTATTGGTTAGTCGTTGATATTCACCAGTTTATCCATTTCTTGTAATCGACATCCTTGAACATCTCTGCCTTCTGGACATTAGTGTCAGCGGATTTGTCGAGCAGGAAGCGGTCGATGAACGCCTCCACTTCGGGATATTGTTCTTGGGGGAGCTGGCAGTGTGGATGGCCGCCGACTATGGAGAAGCCCATGTGGTCTGCGATGCCGAACTGCTCCCATACCCGCCTTGCCGCCTTGCATGAGACGTATGTGCTCTCGTCGGCGAGCCATGGGTAGTCGGTGTTGCCGAGCACGAGCAGTGCGCGAGGGGCGATGAGGGCTGTCAGCTGATGGTGGTCGATGGGCAGCTCGGCGACATTCTCTTTTGAGAACTGCCTCATGTCCTCGATGAACCACGAGTAGTTTGTGCGCTCGATAGTCTCGACATTTCCGAGCGTCTCGCTGACACGCCATGCTGCCACGCCTCCGCCTCCGGGCTCTTGTGCTATGGTGAGGGCTATGCGCTCATCGAGTGCTCCTGCGAACAGTGCCATCTTGCCCGCGAAGCTGCATCCTGTGATGGCGATGTGCTTCATGTCTATGCGTGATGAGGCGCCGAGTATTTCGAGGGCGTCAAGGATACGGCTCACTCCCCATGGCCATGCGCAGTATGAACCGATGTAGGTGTGGTCAGGGTAGAGTCGGTTGATAGGCTCCTGTCCGCGCTTCTGGGTGTGGGAGGTTATTTGTGTGAAGTTGAAGGCGATGCGGGCGATGTTGCGTGAAGCGAAGAGGTCTTTGGGCAGGCTGCCTGTGGGGAAGCCTATGCCTATGACAGCTGGGTAGGGGCCGCTGACTTTATTCGGAAGCCCCCCAATCCCCCTAAAGGGGGTGCCGGACGCAGAGGCTTTCTGGGTGGCTTCTGTTTTTGTCTGGGGGTATTCTATTTTTGCCGTAAGTGTGAGCGTCTCCTGTCCGACGGTGATGTCAGCGACGATAAGGGTGTCGCCTTGCAGACGTGCCTTAATCTGGTCTTTGCTTACGGCGGGCAGAGAGCCTATCTCATACTTCTGCAGGTTACGGATTATCTCTGCGCGGTGTTCCTGCCAGTCATCGGGGGCTGTACTGCGTGTGCCGTTGGCGAAGAGGAAAGGGTCGGGGAGGGTCTGCAACGGGGTCTGTGCAAAGGCAGCAGCGGAGGATATGAGAAGGGAAATGAGGAGTATTGTGGTTTTCATGGTTTCTGCGGAGTGATGATACGGTAATTGCCAGATAGGTGCATCATGGCGAAAAGGCGGAGGAAACCGTCGTAGTATGCGTCGAAGTAGCCGTCGTCATAGGGTTCGTGCTTTGCCTGCCAGAATTTGCTGATGAAGAGGCGGGCTTGTTCTGCATCTGTTGTGGCGAGGGATGCTGCGGCGAGGGTGCTTACGAGACCGATGGAGTGGCGCAGTCTGCGGTATTGTTCGTCAGTGCCGCCGAGAAGTATCTGGCTGACCTGTGTGCCGTCGGTGTTGTATTGGTCAACGTAGGTGTCTATGCCCTGCTTCTCGAAGAAGGTGTGTATGGTCTTGGCGTAGTTCTGCTGCCACTGTCGGTCGGCGCATGACCATGAGTAGTCGAGCGCGATGTTCATTGGCACGCGCCATGAGTCGAAGCGGAAGGCGTCGCCGAGCATACGCCCGGTCTTCTGTAGTGTGCCGTCATAGTTGCTGTAGTCGGGGTTTAGTCCGGTGTTGCTGTTGATGGCGTTGTGGAGGTATTGGCGTGCTGTGGCGGCGCACTCCTTCCAGAAGTTGCTTCTGCCGTCGTTGGCGTATTGCGCCCACACCTCGTAGAAGGCGGGGATGTGGTATGACGGGTCGGTGAAAGAGTTGCCGTAGCGGTCGGGCGTGAAGTTGATGAGCTTGTGTTGCAGATTGATGAGTGGGGCGGTGTTGTCCATACCGCTTTTCATCATTGAGCAGTTGAGGATGTTCTGCGCTTCTGCGAGGTAGTTTATCCCGGTGTCGTTCCCCCAGAGGTTTGATGCGAAGATGAGGGATGTTACGAAGTACAGCTCACCGTCGGATGCCGCCCCTTGTGCATTGCGTGTGCCGTCGGTCTTGCACGACCATGCGAAATATCCTTGGTTGTTGCCGCTCTGGTGCTGCATGTATTTCTTCGCCCATCGCCAGAGACGGTCGAAAATATCTTTCTTGCCGAACTGTACTGCCGCCATCATGCCGTAGGACATTCCCTCTGTGCGCACATCGTTGTTCTTGATGTCGGAGATGTATGCCATGTCGTTGCCCACCTCGAAGTAAACCTTGTTGGGCCCTTCAAACATATTGTGGAAACACTCGTTGAGCTTTGAGTCAATTTCCTTTTGGGGATAGCCGAACTCTGCGAGTATGTTGCGGTATCTGCCTGTGGAGAATGCGCCTTCATTGAGCGGTGCTGCGTCGAAGGAGAGCCAGTCTATTTCGGTTCTGCCGCCCGTTGATACTTCCACTTTCATGTCTTTTGTCCCTGTCGGGGCGTTCTTTATCTGTTGGCGGACATAAGTCCAGTCTGCCGATTTGCTGGTTTTTATTGTTGCGAGCAGTTGTGTGGAGGCGTATATTTTTACTGTTGCCGGGGCTGTGGATTTTACTTGCAGCACAACCTCTTTTACAGGTTCCTTGCCGAAATTCACATTATTATATATAATAGTGCCTTTCCCTTTAGAGAATACGGTTTTCCACCCGTCGAAGTAGTTCGTCGTGTCAAGGTATTCTATGTGTGCCTTGCCGGAAATGTCGCTGTAGCGGTCTATCTGTATTCTGGTGTGCGCATCGGTAATGCCTACACCGCGGAGTGTTGGCTTGACGAGCTGTATGGTGCCGTCGGGGTTGAAATGCACTTTGTCCACACATACGGATCGGTTCTTGTCGAAATTGGGGGAGTAGTCGTTGTGATGGTAGAAGAGGTACCATTCGCCCTTGTATTCCATGAGGGAGTGGTGGTTTGTCCAGCATCCGTTGGGCCATTCCTCCATGATAAGCCCCTTGTATTCAAACGGCCCGTAAGGGCTGTCGCTCATGGCATAAGCGAGTGTTTCTGTGTGGTTGTCAGATGGTTTGCCGTCGGGTCCCGGTTCGCCTTTCTCTCCGCGCACCCAAGGGTAGGTGAGGTAGTATTTCCCGTTTCGGGTGAAAGCGAATGGCCCTTCCTTGAAGCCTTCGGGCAGTCCGGCATCGACAGCCACCCCAGTGCGCTTCATCTTCCTGCCCATGAACTCCACCTCCTGCACCTTCTCGTCAGGGTGCAGTCCGCTGAAATCATCTTTAAGTCGTGCGCACATCAGTCCGCCACCTCCCCAATAGATGTACCATTTACCGTCGAGGCCTTTCAGCACACACGGGTCTATGCCGTTCACGCCTTCGATGTTACGCCACATGGGCATGTACGGGCCTTCGGGCTTGTCGGCGAATGCCACTCCAATGCCGAATCCCCTGCCGCCTTTTGGTTGTGCGGGGAAGAAGAAGTAGTAGCGACCCTCCTTTTCAACACAGTCGGGCGCCCACATTGTGTAGGAGTCTGGCTGCACCCAAGGCACCTTGTTCTGCGTGACGATGACACCATGGTCAGTCCATTCTACAAGGTTTTCGGATGAGAAGACATGATAATCCTCCATACAGAACCACTTCCTCTGTATGAGGTCGGGAGTGCATGGAGGTATATCGTGCGACGGGAACAGATAGACTTTTCCGTTGAACACACGGGCTGTGGGGTCGGCTGTAAACTGCCCCTTGATTATAGGGTTCTGTGCTGAGGCGGTGGAGATGGAGAAGAGAAGGGAAAAGAGGATGGGTGCTATTTTCATGGGGTGGGGGATTTTTTTTATTCGGCACAATAGTGCCGAACACAGTGGCTTTGGGGAAGTGTAGTGAAGGGGATGGTAACTTGGGGGTGAGTTAATGGAGGGTGAGTTAAAGTGACAAATGACTTCTGCGCAAAAAGGTAATGTCCCTTTAACTACACTTTACCTTCCCTTTACCTTCCCTTTAACTCCAATTATACATTTTTTGCTTTTTGTTATTGGCAAACTTTTGTGAAATAGTTGGTGCGCAGTGGCATGGTCTGCGCCTCGCCGGTCAGCGTGATGTCTCCCTGCCCCTTGATGTCAGTGGATGATGCTCCCAGCTTTATAGTGTATGTGCCGGGGGCTATGTTCCACTGCCCTTTGTCATAATAGCCGAGCTGCTGTGGAGAGACATTGAACTTCACAGTCTTCTTCTCATTTGGTTTAAGGGAAATGCGTGCAAAGCCTTGCATCTGTATTGGGCGCAGGTTTTTGTTGTTGCCTGTTGGCGAGACGTATAGCTGAACTATCTCATCGCCACTGTAGCTGCCTGTATTTGTGATGTCTGCACTTACATTGAAATTTTCTGCATTCGTTCCGGCTGTGGCATCAACCTTGATGTTGGAGTATTCAAAGGTGGTGTAGCTCATGCCGAAACCAAATGGCCAGGCGATGCGGGGGTCTTGCTGTACGGAAGTGTTGTAGCATACTTTGCCGCTAATCTCCTCGCCGGGATAGCTTACGGAGAGCTTGCCTGATGGACTTACATTGCCATAAAGGATGTCGGCGAGGGCATTGCCGCCTTCCTCTCCGGGATACCATGCCTGAATAATTGCTGCGCAGTCTTTTTCAATGGAGGATATGATCTGTGCGCGGCCGCCGAATATCACGAGCACAACAGGCTTGCCCGTAGCGATAAGCTGTTTGACGAACTCCTCTTGTTTTCCCGGCAAGCGGCGGTGTATGCGGTCGCGGTTCTCTCCGCAGAGTATGGCGTTTTCGCCCATGGCAGCAATGATGACATCGCTCTCTGCTGCAATCTTCAGAGCCTCATTCATGTCAGCCTTCTCCCCGGAGTCTATCATGCGGTTCTGAATGTCCTTAAGGTATGCCACACGTGGGTCTCCGCTCTGTTCTACAACCGTCTCAACCGTTTCCGTCCAGTCGCAACCACGGCTGTAGTTTAGTGTGAAGCCTTTGGGCAGACGCGACTGCATACCCATTCGCAGGTTTACTATCTGCGGGTGCTTGTCATCAATGATCCTTTGCTTCCAGAAGAAGCTCATCGCCTGGAAGGTGTAGTCGCCGAGCATAGCCCACATCGTGTTGGCATTAGGGCCTGTGAGGGCAATCTTCACAGAGTCTTTCGGCAGTGAGCCGCTCTCTTGTTTCAGCGGCAGTATGCCGTTGTTCTTCAGCAGCACTACCGACTGTGTGGCAAGCTGGTATGCCGTTTGTCGCTCTTCGGGAGTGTCCCACTTTATGTCTCCTTTGTCGTAGAGGTAAGGGGTCTTATCCAAGAGTCCTAAGTCTGCCTTGTGTTTCAGCACGCGCTTCACTGCTGTCTCCAGTGTCTTTTCTGAGACAAAGCCTTGGGCTATGGCATCGTGCAGATGGACGTAGTTTGTGCCTTCCGGGAAATCCACGTCGTTGCCGGCATTCAAGGCTGTTGCGGCACGCTGTATGTCGTTCAGGTTATCGTCAATCTGCTCTATTGCTCCGTAGTCGCTCACAATAATCCCGTCGAAATGTAGGTAGTTGCGGAGTATGCTGTCAAGGAGGAATTTGTTAGCAACACACTTTACATTCTTAAAGGCATGGTAGCCGGGCATTACCGTCTTGCTGCCTGCAAGTCGGATTGCGGTCTCGTGTGGCAGAAGTATCTCCTCCATCAGTTCCTTCTCTTCCGCCTCACCACCGCCGCCATAGCCGAGGTAGTGTTTTGTGCAGGCAGCAACACCTTCTTTAAGGTTGCCGTGTTGCAGTCCCTTAACAAAGGCTGTGCCGAGAGCCGCCGAGAGATAGGCATCCTCCCCATACGACTCCTCAAGACGACTGAATGACGGGTCGCGGCACACATCCACCATTGGTGAGAGAGCCTGAATGCCGCCTATCCGCCGCAGTTGTGTGGCGGTCTGAAAGGTCTTCTGTTCTGCAAGGTCTGTGTTGAACGAGCAGGCAAGTCCTATCTGCTGCGGATAGACCGTAGCTCCCAGAGCGTCAATGCCGCTGAGCACCTCCTCGTGTGGCAATGCGGGAATGCCCGTGGTAGTGTTGTTCTTAAGCCAGTCTTGCAGTTGCGCCACCATGTCGCGCAGCTTGTTAGGACCTACTGGGCTGTTAAGTGCAAACTGCGAGCAGTGTCCTATGCCGTGTGGAATAAGTTCTGTGCAACGGGCAGTGTCCAGATTCCCGTCTTTGTCGAATAAGTTCTGAATATAAATGCTTTGCAGCTGTGCGAGTCTCTCCTCTTTGGTCATTTTCTCATAGAGGGAGTTGACAGTGTCTTCTATTGATTGAGTTGTGCATGAAGTAGCCATAATGATAAGTATAAGTGAACAGAGCACCGTGAATGGTTTCCTCCCCGTTCGGTTTTTTGTGAAAAGTACCATTGTAAAGAAGCTATAGGGGTGAGTAAGTGGGTTCTATATAAATGGGAGTGAAGTGGAGTTATTGTGGAGTTAATGTGGAGTGAAGTGATAAATGTATTTGATATTCAGAAGCTAATTTCACTTTAACTCCACTTTCCTTTAAATTCCATAATTAACAGATATTGCCTATTGTATATCTACTTGCATCTTCTTCAAATCTTCGTTGCGTGAACTTGTGCCATAGAAGATTTCGTATTTGCCAGGCTTCACACGCATGGTGTTGGTGCTTGGGTCAAACAGCTCGAATGCCTTGCGGGGGAGTGGGATAGTTGCGGTAACAGTCTTACCTGCAGCTACATCCACACGCTGGTATGCGCGGAGGGACTTCAACGGGCCGTCTGTATCATCGCAGCGGCGGATGTATATCTGCACCACTTCTGTGCCGTTCTTTGCACCGCTGTTCTTCACATCAACGGTGATTGCTTCCTTCTTGCTGTCGAACTTTCCGTTGCTCACATCAAACTTAGTGTAGCTCAGTCCGTAGCCGAACGGGAAGAGTGCGTCGTTGAAATAGCGGTATGTGCGGCCCTTCATAGAGTAGTCCTTGTAGTCGGGCAGCTGCTTTGTGTTCTTGTAGAATGTTACAGGCAGTTTACCGCTTGGGTTATAGTCACCAAAGAGTACATCTGCCACAGCGTTTCCACCCTGTTCGCCGGCATACCATGCTTGAAGTATTGCTTCGCACGACTGTGTCTCGGGCGAGAGTGCAATGGCAGAACCGGAGCAGTTCACGAAGATTACCTTTTTGCCAGCGTCTTTGAACGCCTTCATGAGGTTGCGCTGAACGGCAGGCAGTTCTATGTCGAGGCGGTCGCCGCCCTTGAAGCCCGGCAGGTCGATAGGCATTTCCTCGCCTTCAAGACGTGGAGAGATTCCGCCGACAAAGATTACTGCATCGCAGTCCTTAACCTTGTATACGGTCTCCGTGTAGTCAATCTTATGCTCACGACCGAGATCAAATGACAGGTTGGCGTTCCAGTTCTCCACCTGTGCAAAGAGCAGCTCTATCTTGTACTCCTTGCCAGCCTCAACCTTTATTACGGTGTGTGTGTCTGTTGTGCGCCATGTGCGGTGTTTTGTCATCGACTTCCCGTCAACAAGCAGTTCGAAATAGCTGCATCCGTTAAAGCGTATTGCCACCTCGCCGCTCTCTTTTGGCTTGAAGACAGTCTCGTATTTTGCAGAGAAATCCTTGAGGTTCACGCCGGGAGCGAAGGCGTAGTTGCCCATAGTGGTTACGTTCAGTGGGCGTGTAACCTGCAGTGTTGTCACAGGAGTGCCTTCGCGTTTCGGGTTGTTCCAGAATGTACCCTTCAGACCCTTCTTGCCCTCGAATGAGCACTGGTCGTAGAATGATTCGAGGGTGAGGTCGTTCACGAGGTCGCATCCGTAGAGTGAGACGATGCGCTTCTTGCCAATCTTGTTCTGTATGCCTTCGAGAATGGTAACAGTCTCGTTAGGATTACCGTTGTAGTTACCCCACATCATTGTCTCGTCGTCGGCATTCGGACCAACCACAGCCACCTTCTTTATGCTCTTCGGGAGTGGCAGTATATTGTTGTTGTTCTGTAGGAGAACCATTGTCTGCTGTGCTATCTCGTGTGCCAGTTTTCGGTGTTCCTTGCTGTCAACAACTGTCATCGGCAGTTTGAACCACGACACTTCCTCTGGCTTGTCCATCTCTCCGAGGTCGAAGCGACCCTCAAGCAGACGGATTACGCGCTTGTCAACCTCTTTTTCCGATAACATTCCACTGCGCACAGCCTCCGGAATACTGCGGTATGCATAGTCATAGCCGCACTCCACATCTGTTCCGGCAAGCACACCCTTTGTGGCGGCATGGCGGGCAGTCGATGATGACTTGTGTGATGTCCAGAAGTCGCTCACCGCACCACAGTCGCTGACAACCATGTACTTGAATCCCCACTCGTCGCGCAGTATCTGCTGGAGCAGGCGGTTTGAACCGCAGCAAGGCTCGTCGTCCCACCGCTGGTAGGCGCACATCACCTCGCGCACATCACCCTCCTGAACAGCAGCCTTGAATGCGGGCATGTAGGTCTCCCAGAGGTCGCGCGGAGAGACATCGTTGATGTTGTCCGAATGGCGGCTCCATTCCGGTCCGCTGTGTATGGCATAGTGCTTAGCGCAGGCAAGGGTCTTCTTGTATTTCGCATCGCGTGGGCCTTGCAGTCCGTTGATTACTGCTACGCCCATGCGTGATGTAAGGTACGGGTCTTCTCCGTATGTCTCTTGTCCTCTTCCCCAGCGCGGGTCACGGAATATGTTGATGTTCGGAGTCCATACAGACAGCGAGAAGAATCGCTGGTCGGCCTGGTTGTTGCGAAGCCTTTCGTTGTACTTGGCGCGTATTTCAGTCGATGTGGCATCGAACACCTTGTAAACGAGGTCGTCGTTGAATGATGCCGCCATGCCTATCGGTTCGGGGAAATTGCTCACATTCCCTTGGTTGGCATATCCGTGCAGAGCCTCGCTCCACCATGAGAATTTCTTTATTCCGAGACGGGGAATGGCTTCGCTCTCATCGAGCATTAGTTTCGCCTTTTCTTCGATGGTCAGGCGTGACAGTAGGTCAACAGCACGCTCGTGTGAAGACAACTTGGGGTTCTGGTAAGGCAGTGTTTCCTGCGCGTTGCCCGTAATAGCCGTTAGGGCAAGGGCGAGTGTAGCAATGTAGTGTTTCATGGTTTTATTTACTGTTTTACAATTTACGATTTAGGTGTTGGGGATTGTTTTTAGTGGTGCTGTGCAGCCGATTTTATCATTTTTTGTTGGGGGAGGATGGTGGATATTTCTCTTTAGTAATGATGAAAAAATAACTTCCGACGATTTGGTTCAGATTGTTGAGTTATTTTTTTACCATTACTTAACTCCATTCCCTCTAACCTCATAATTCCAGTCGTGTACTATCTGCCATGCCTGCTTCTTTTCCCCCTTTTCTGATAACAACCCCTTGCGGTTGAAATCGTCCTGCACGCCTGGCAGCATTCTGTGGGGCGAGCGGAAATCCTTCAGCACCCATGGGATAGTTCCCGCCAATCCTTTTATCTTGGCAAGCATCCTGAACTGGTGGCGGTACAGGCTCGCAAGGTTGTCCTCACTGAAGAATGAGCTGTCGCCATTGTGCATCTGAAATTTTGCGCCTCCGCCAAATTCGCTGATAACTATCGGTTTGTTCTCCGGCAGCACCCATGTTATGCTGTCGCACGCCTCCTTTACATTGTCATACCACCCGATATATTCGTTGAAACTGAACAGGTCGAGGGCCTCATGTAGCGGGTCTTCTACAGTATATACGTTGTGCGCAATCTGCTTGTTCACGTTCTGAAGTGCGGCGGAGATAAGCCTGCTGCTGTCAAGGCTTCTTGCTTCATTGGCAAGGCGTGTGAGGAAATCTGTGCGGTCGCTGTTCACGGCGGTCTCGTTGGCTATCGACCATATTATAATGCTTGCCCTGTTGTGGTCGCGCTGCACCATCTCACGGAGTTGCTGCACAGCGAGCTTGTATGTCTGCTGGTTACGCCAGTCTATGCCCCAGTATAGGGGAATCTCACTCCATACCATCAGCCCCATCCTGTCGGCAAGGCGCACCATATCCTCATTGTGTGGGTAATGGGCAAGGCGCACGAAGTTGCAGCCAAGGTCTTTTGCCGCCTGTAGCAGCAGGGAGTCGTCTTCGATGGTTGTTGCACGTCTGCTGTCGCCGAATGTCTCCTCGTGTATGTTCACTCCGGCAAGGAATACAGGCTTACCGTTAAGCAGAATCTTATCGCCCGCTGTGGAGATGGTCCGGAAGCCTATGAGGTCGGCTATAGTCTCTTCGCCCAATGTCAGCGCCACTTCATACAGCACAGGCGACTCCGGCGACCACAGTTTAGGCTTTGCCTTGAGCGAGAATGTTGCCCGTCCGCTGCCATCGGTGGTCAGTGTCTTGCTTATTTTCAGGGCAGGAATCTTTAGCGTTACGTTCTTTGCGGCAACATCATCGCCTTTCAACTGCACCCATCCCTCGATGCTGCCGTTCCAGTTGAAGCAGTAGTCGTATATGAAGGTGGGCTGCGTCTCCACAATGCAGACAGAGCGTGTCAGTCCGCCGTAGTTCCACCAGTCTGTGTTGAAGGTGGGTATTCCGCCCGCAAGCCGCTCGTTGTTCACACGCACCACGAGGGAGTTCTCGCCATCGCGCTTCACCTTGTCGGTGATGTCAAACTCAAATGGGCTGTAACCTCCTTCATGCTCACCAATCTCCTTTCCGTTCAACCACACCTTCGTCTTGTAGTTCGCTGCATCGAAATGCAGGAACAGTCGCGACTGCGGCGAAACGGCATTAAGCCGGAAACGCTTGCGATACCACATGTTGCCCTCGTAGTAGTAGAGCTCCTTGCGCTGTGTGTTCCAGTCTCC
Source organism: Bacteroidaceae bacterium (assembly GCA_021443285.1). Lineage (GTDB taxonomy): Bacteria > Bacteroidota > Bacteroidia > Bacteroidales > Bacteroidaceae > Prevotella. The sequence continues at coordinate 1,848 of JABUUG010000088.1, read as the reverse complement.
AGGCACTCGCAGTTCGGGCGATGTGCCGAAGTCGTAGTCCTGCAGCTTTGTTCCGTCGAAGTCCTTGTCATTGAAATACGACCAGTTGCCATGACCATAGGGGTCAATAATGCTTTTCCACTGACCGTCCAACGACTGTATATTTCTTGCCTTTATGTTCTGCATCGTTTGTGCCTGTAGTGTGCAGCTGATGGCAAGTGCTGCTATAAATACATATGTCCTCATACAATTTAGACAATATCTGTCAAGGTGGGTCTTATAAATTATCTTGGGGTATTTTGGGAGCCTATTTCTTCAGCTCAATCTTCCCTACAGTGATTTTTCCATCTACAAGTTCCGGCAGGTTGTAGCAGTCCATTTCAAGGTCATAAGTGTTCTTTGCATTCTGTTGTGGCAGCACGAATGGCTTCGATGGCTTGCCGCCCGTGTCTATATGGGTGAAATATGGCTTCGTGTATATCGAGTTGTCACGCTTGCTGCTGAATACCAGCCATCTGGAGTTTCTGCTCCAGGAGTGGAAACTGTCCACATTCTTGCTGTCGTTTGCCGCATCAAGGCGCGTAAGCTTATTCCCGTTTTGCAGGTCAATGAGATAGAGGTCGGCATCGCGGTGGCAGATACTGAAATTGCCATATTCTGACAGTGTGAAGCACAGCCATCTTCCATCGGGTGATATGCGTGGAAACGATGCACTGCCGCCCTGTGTCATAGCGTTATATATGGTGTCGGTCTTACTGCCGAATGTATGCTGTTCCGCATCAAAGGCTATGCGGCAGATGCTGTACCTTATGCTGTCATACGCGGCGGCGGCATTGGGCTTTGCTTCGGCACTGCAGAAATAAAGCCATTTCCCGTCGGGTGAGAAGCTGGGGAAGGTTTCGAATCTGTCCGGCGAGGATATTGCCTCACATCGGTACTGGTCGCCCGTGTTTATGTCGGCTATGAACACATCCGATCCGTCGTCCATCACTTCCCAGCGGTTGGGGTGGTTGGTGTGTATAAGGAAGCTTGTCTTGTTGTTGGAGTAGGCTATGAGCTTGCCGTTAGGGTGCCAGTTCACATAAGAGGGTTTGCCTTTTGAGGTGTCCTTCAGCTGTAGTTTCGTCTGCTTGTCTCCGTCAAAGATGTATGTGCCGGCATACTTTGCCCGTATGTGTGTCTGCCATTTCTGTGCGTTTCCTTCGCAGAACGAGTGGCAGTTTATGCAGTTGCCTCGCCCTTCCCGGTTGTCGTGGATGGCGGTTTCCTCAAAGTCTTCGAGGCATCTCTGGTACAGGCCCATCTTGTTCCACAGTCCGTAGCCTGGAGTTATGCGGCGGTAAACGAGATAAGGGTCTATGGCGTCAGCGGACACATAGATTGGGAACGGGCGCATTGCTGTCCATCCGTCATCCGAGTGTCTGCACACTGTTACCGTCAGCGTCTTGCCTTTTTCTTTTAATAGCATTTCGCGCCATTCATCGGCAGGGGGATTGAAATCACCGTTGTCGGAGAGAATGACTATCGAATCACTCCCTCCGCGTATGATTACTGCCGACTCTCCCACGCCTTCTGCACTGAAACACAGTGGCGCAATGTTGTATGGCACGGTAACATCGGCGTAGTCTGGATATATCACAGGTGTTTCGTCCGACGTACCGGTTATCTTGATGCCATTGTTGCATGATGATACGAGAAGTATGATAGCAAATATGAGGTAATATGCACCGAATGTTTTTTTCATTAATCAATACCTTTGGAAGAGTCGCTCCGCAAAATTTTAATGTTCACTATCATGGCGGCAGCAAACTATTCTTGCTCTGGCAAGCGGCAAAGCCGATTACACTATTCATTCTTCACTATTCGTTA
>JABUUG010000087.1 GCA_021443285.1 Bacteroidaceae bacterium | reverse complement strand
ATCTGTAAGACAGATGTCTTTTAGTGTCGCATCATTTATCAGGCTTTCTTCTGCGCTCTGTTGCACTACAGCCGGCAACTGTTTGTAGTCGCCGATAAGCACGAATTTCCCGATATTTTGTGAAAGTATGCCGATGATGTTCGGTTCCAAAATCTGGGAAGCTTCATCAACTATGACCGTTGAGAAATGCTTCATGGAGAACAGGTAAAGGCGAGATGATATTGTGGACGTTGTTGCAACGACAACTTTTGCCGACAACAGTTCCTGTTTCAATGCTGAAAGTCTTCCCAGACTGCGTGCCTTGACAGACAGAAGATTCTGCTGCCACTGCTCGTCGGCTGTGTGTTCATTGCCAATGCGTATGAAATCAATGTCCGCTCCGTAAAGCATCTCGCATATTTCATCCACTGCCCTGTTTGTGTAGGAAAGGAGGAGTAGGGCAGACGAACCGCTGTAGTTGTTGTCAAGCGTCGCAAGTTCTTCCTGCACCATAAACCGTAATGCCATTGAAGTCTTGCCAGTTCCTGGCGGACCGATGAGCAGATAATAGTCCTTTGCCTGTTTTACTCCCAATATAATCTCGTCATAATCAGGCGAGTATTGGCGGGAAAGCATCAGGGTTTTGTCTGACTCCGGTGTCCTTTGTCCTAATAATAGCTGCTGCTTGCGGGTATCCGACTTTAGAAAGGCAGATAGTGATCTGATGGAATATGATGTGGATACGTTTGTGGAAGAATGTTCTATGGCATAGCTTCTGCCATCTTCATCTTCTGAGAAAATGGGGAAAAGGGCTGTGTTAAGCGGATTGAGGAGCTTTATGAAAATCTCATTGGACGTGATTTTCAGTATGTTTGCCTTGTGAAGAAATGAACTCCTAACGTCAGGTGTATCTTTATATTCGTATAAAAACACACTGTCTCCCCTGCGGAAATTAGGAAGGAAACCGTCGCCTCTTTTGTATTCAAGCCAGGCAAACAGTCCGTTTTCATCGAGACTCTTTATTCTGAGGTTAAGGAAGATGTTCCCCGATTCGAGTTTTTCCTCTAAAGTCATCTTCCAAAGGTACGACACTGCCGTCGTCTGTTCATTGCTGTCACCAAGCCATGATGCTCTTTGCTCACGGTAAACAAAGGTCGCCATCGTATCAAAATATTTGATCAGCAGGTGGTTATCATTGTCTTTGATATCGGAAAGAAGGTCATCAAGTTGTGGCTTCTGGTAGTTGGTGAACAGTTTGCTGTGGGAATTCTGAGTGTTTACAACATCTGAACGAAGATGTTTCCTAACTGTTGGAAAGCCTTTTTCTGCTATCAGGAGTTCTGTGGCTACAATCTGGTTCCTGAGTTTAATGGCTTCTTCAACCAGTATTTCGTAGTTGTTTACAGGCAGCAATCCTGTGGGCATCCTGTATTTGGAGTATAACAGATAGAAGTCTGTGGCGTCTGTCTTAATTGAAAAATTATGATAGAGGACTGCAAAATACAGCAACAGCTGCACATAGTGGCTCTCGATGTGGTAGCCTATATCGGTTAGTTGCGAAGTGGCGAGATTGAAGTTCTTCCCTGACTTCTGCTCAATAAGCAGCTTGAAATCCGTCGTCATCATATCAACACGCCCCTGAATGCCCAATGTCTCGCACACAAACGATGGCTCAAGAATCGCATTTGAAAGGTCGTATTTTCCTTTCAAATTGTCGATGATTTCCTTTATGTTTTGCGCCTGTACAATGGCGTCACTTTTGAATCTCTCCGCATTGAAGCCTGTGCAGGTAAGATATTCGAGGGGCTGTTGGCAGAAACAGCTCGTTAGAACCTGTGCAAAACTGCAATCCTTTCCGTACAATAACGCATCAAGTGCCGCACCGGCATAATTACCCAACAGTATCGGCTGGGATGTTTCATTCTTGCCCAGTCTGTTTATCGTGTAGTTCAAAGGGTGATGACCATATTCCTTAAAGCATGCGGCAATGGACGAAATGTCAATCAGGAAATCTGGCTCAACTATGATTTGTGCCGGGAAAACCATCGAATTAGGCGTAAGCTGTTTACAGTCCAGCAGATTCAGCCGCATTCCTGCCTTGATAATCTTCCGTAGATAATCAAAAGAATGAGATGAGAAGTTGATAAGCACTCGGCCCTTCCTGTCACCATCAATGTCGGTAGCATGGATAACCACATGTGTTGAACCTTCTACTATTACTCTTCGTAACATAAAACAAAAAAGGTTCTGTGCCAAGCAGCGCAGAACCCTTATATAAAGAGATTAATTGTCATTAATAAGCCGATACTCCACGAGTGCTGCGAACGTGTCCTGCATTAAGTAGACCTTCGTAGTGGCGTGTGGTAAGGTGCGTTTCAATCTGCTGGAGAGTGTCAATGACAACACCAACAAGAATGAGCAGTGATGTTCCTCCAAAGAACTGTGCAAAGCCATCCTGAACATTCATCATGCGTGCAAATACAGGCATGATGGCAATGAAGGCGATGAATAGAGAACCAGGCAAAGTGAGTCTTGACATTATTGTCTCGATGTAGTCTGCAGTTGGTTTTCCCGGTTTTACGCCTGGAATGAAGCCATTGTTGCGTTTCATGTCCTCTGACATCTGGGTTGGATTCAGTGTGATGGCTGTATAGAAGTATGTGAACGCAATGATAAGAATTGCGAATATCACATTATAAAGCCAGCTTGTGTGATCCATAAGGTTACGGAGAATGTAACCTCCCTGATTGCTTGAGTAAGAAACAATTACAATAGGAATGAACATCAATGCCTGTGCAAAGATAATAGGCATCACATTAGCAGCAAACAGCTTCAGTGGGATGTACTGACGGGCACCGCCAGTCTGTGTTCTTCCGTTGCCAGTCAGACGCTTTGCATACTGGACAGGTACACGACGTACAGCCTGTGTGAGAAGTATTGCTGCGCATACAACTGCATACAGAATGATAATCTCAACGATGAACATCACAAGTCCACCACCGGTAATCGCTGTGAAGCGTGAGGTAACTTCCTGGATGAAAGCCTGTGGCAGACGTGCTATGATACCAATCATGATTATCATTGAAACACCGTTACCTATACCCTTGTCTGTAATACGCTCACCAAGCCAGAGGATGAACATCGAACCAGCCGCCAGGATGATGGTGGATGGTATCATGAACATCGTCCAGTCAAGTCCGGCTGCAAGTGCGCCGGCAGACTGCATCTTGAGGTTCATGAGGTAGGAAGGAGCCTGAAAGAAAAGAATGAACACTGTGAGCACACGGGTGTACCACATAATCTTCTTTCTTCCGCTTTCGCCTTCACGCTGCATCTTCTGGAAGTAAGGTACAGCAACAGCAAGGAGCTGCATAACGATGGACGCTGAAATGTATGGCATGATACCTAATGCGAATATAGAGGCATTAGAAAACGCACCACCAGAGAACATATCCAACAGCGACATAAGACCGCCTGCAGTCTGCTCCTGCAGTTTGGCCAGTGCGCCGGGATTAATACCTGGAAGCACCACAAAAGATCCGAAGCGGTATATCGCTACGAATGCTATCGTGGTAAGGATGCGGACGCGTAAGTCCTCAATCTTCCAACAGTTCTTCAGTGTCTCAATTAGTTTTTTCATCTTGAAATGTATTAAGGGAGTCAGGAAACAGTATGAAAATTGTTCCTAACTCCTTAATGTTTTGTTTACTTTACAGTTACAGTGCCTCCCAAAGCCTTGATAGCCTCTTCTGCTGTCTTTGAGAATGCGTTGGCGGTTACGTCAAGCTTTGCCTTGAGTTCGCCCTTGCCAAGAACCTTCACGAGTACAGAGCCTTTTGCAATGCCGGCAGCCTTGAGGTCGTCAAGAGTGATGGCTGTAAGGTTCTTTGCCTCTGCCAATGCCTGAAGTGTAGAGAGATTGACTGCGAGGTATTCCTTGTGGTTGATGTTCTTGAAACCGAACTTTGGAACACGGCGCTGGAGTGGCATCTGACCACCTTCAAAACCGATTTTACGTTTGTAGCCTGAACGTGCCTTTGCACCTTTGTGACCACGTGTGGAAGTGCCACCGAGACCAGAACCCGGGCCACGGCCGATGCGACGGCGTGAGTGGGTAGAGCCTTCGGCAGGTGTTAATGTATGTAATTTCATTTTGTTTTTGGATTTAAGCGTTTAGACGATTTCCGTCCTTTTATTACTGAACTACTTCTACGAGGTGGTGAACCTTACGAACCATTCCGCGAATGACGGGAGTGTCTTCTTTTTCCACAACCTGAGAAATCTTGCGAAGACCGAGTGCCTGAAGAGTGGCTTTCTGGTCTTTTGGAGCACCAATCTTGCTCTTTATCTGCTTAATCTTTATTGTTGCCATATTGGTAAACCTCCTTATCCGTTAAATACTTTGCTCATTGATACGCCACGAGCCTCTGCAATAGTGCGTGCATCGCGAAGCTCTGAAAGGGCTGCGATAGTAGCTTTTACGAGGTTGTGTGGATTTGACGAACCCTTCGACTTTGAGAGAAGGTCTTTTACGCCTGCGCTTTCAAGCACTGCACGCATAGCACCACCAGCAACAAGTCCTGTACCGGCAGATGCTGGCTTCATGAATACTTGTGCGCCACCGAAGCGGGCTTCAACATCATGAGGGATTGTGCCGTTGATTACAGACACCTTTACGAGATTCTTTTTTGCAGCTTCAACGCCTTTGGCAATAGCTGCTGTTACTTCGCCTGCTTTACCAAGTCCCCAGCCGATGATGCCGTTACCGTCACCTACTACTACGATAGCAGCGAATGTGAAGGTGCGTCCACCCTTGGTTACCTTAGTAACACGGTTGATAGCAACGAGTCTGTCTTTGAGTTCTACGTCGCTCTTTACAATAACTTTATTTGTTGCCATAGTCGTTTAGAATTTAAGACCGATCTTACGTGCTCCGTCAGCGAGCTCCTTAACACGTCCGTGATAGAGATAGCCGTTACGGTCGAATACTACTTGTGAAATACCTGCTGCGAGAGCTTTTTCTGCAATCATCTCGCCTACCTTGGCTGCCTGTTCCTTCTTTGGCATTGCTTCGAGAGCCAGTGAACATGCTGCTGCGAGTGTCTTGCTCTCAACGTCGTTGATTATCTGTGCGTAAATCTGCTTGTTGCTGCGGAACACGCTCAGACGTGGACGCTCTGGAGTACCGACGACACTCTTGCGAATACGATACTTTATCTTGATTCGTCTTTCTATTTTCTTTGTTGTCATGATCTTTAGTCTTAATAATAATTAATGTGTAAGATTAGAATTACTTCGCAGAAGCACTCTTACCAGACTTACGACGAATAATCTCGCCCTTGAAGAGGATACCCTTACCCTTGTAAGGCTCTGGCTTGCGGAATGAACGAATCTTAGCGCATACGAGACCGAGCAGTTGCTTGTCGCAAGACTCAAGGATGACGATAGGGTTCTGGTTACGCTCAGACTTGGTCTCAACCTTGATTTCCTTTGGAAGCTCAATGAAGATTGGGTGTGTGTAACCAAGTGTGAACTCTATGAGGTTGCCTGTGTTTTGTACACGGTAGCCCACACCGACAAGTTCGAGAGTCTTGGTGTAGCCGGCAGAAACGCCGACAACCATATTGTTCAGGAGTGAACGGTAGAGGCCGTGGAAAGCCTGCTTCTGCTTCTCGTTTACTGCAGACTTCTCGTCTATCTTCAGTACAACCTGAGCATCTTCTATCTCAACCTTAATTGAAGAATCCACTTTCTGTGAAAGCTCGCCCTTAGGACCTTTCACTGTAACAACACCATCAGCCTGTGTTACTGTAACACCTGCTGGAATACTAATTGGCAATTTACCTATTCTTGACATAATGTAAT
>JABUUG010000086.1 GCA_021443285.1 Bacteroidaceae bacterium | reverse complement strand
TAAATAATCTTGCCATCTAATTCAATTAGATTCGACTTCTCTTCTAAGTTCTCTGAGGGCAACCGTTGGGGATACTTCCCTTCAGGTGCTGTGGCATGGCGTATCTCTGCCGAGCCTTTCATGAAGGCTACTGAGAAATGGCTCGACGACTTGAAGCTCCGCTTCTCTATCGGTACTGCCGGTAACAACAATATCCCTTCCGGTCAGCTCGTACAGGAGTACACTCCTGCTTCCACCACTTGGGTGAACGGCATCACAACATACTGGGCGCCATCAAAGATTATGGCTAACCCCGACCTGAAGTGGGAAACCACCATCACACGTAACCTCGGTCTCGACTTCACTCTCTTCGGAGGAAAACTGAACGGTAGCGTTGAGGCTTACATCAACACCACAAAAGACCTGCTCATCTCCTTCCCGGTGGCTGGTACAGGCTATGACAGCCAGTACCGCAACATGGGTAAGACAGAGAACAAGGGTGTTGAAATCTCGCTCACATGGCATGCCCTGAACAAGAAGAACTACGGACTCGACATCACTGCCAACGTCGGCATCAACAAGAACACCATCGTGGATCTCGGAGAGCTGAACGACTTCGGTTGGAACACCCAGTGGGCATCTACAGAAATCGGATACGACTACAAGCTCGCCGTAGGCAGCCAGCTCGGTACAATCATCGGTTACAAGATTGACGGCAACGGACGCTATGAAGTGTCAGACTTTGAACGCTACGATGCAGTGAAGAAGGAGTGGATTCTCAAGGAAGGTGTTGTCGACGACTCTAACATCACAGGCGTAAAGCGTCCTGGTACCCTCAAGCTCAAGGACGTGAACGGCGACGGCAAGATTGGTGAAGAGGATATAGTGGAGATTGGTAATACATCTCCTGCCGCATTCGGTGGTTTCACCATCAACGGCCGCCTCTATGGCTTCGACCTCACCGCCAACTTCAACTATTCTATCGGCAACGACGTTTATAACGCAAACAAGATAGAATACACTTCTACAGGCAAGTACCAGTACCGCAACATGATAGACGTAATGGCCGACGGCAAGCGCTGGACCAACCTCAACGAGGACGGCACACTCTGCAACGACATGGAGAAGCTCACCGCCATGAATGCCAACACCACAATGTGGTCGCCATACATGAACAAGATGATTCTCACAGACTGGGCAATAGAGAAGGCTTCCTTCCTCCGCCTCAACACTCTCTCGCTCGGCTACACCCTGCCGAAGGATCTCACGAAGAAGATCTGCATCAACTCTCTGCGCTTCTACTTCACTGTTTACAATGTGTTTACAGTTACCAACTATACTGGTATGGACCCGGAGGCTGACTGTATCCGCAAAACCAACCTTACACCAAATGTTGACTACTCTGGTTATCCACGCAGCAGGTCATACACAATTGGTCTGAACCTCAATTTCTAATCTTTAAGAAAGGAAAGAACATGAAAAAGATTCTCAATTATACATTAATCTCTCTCGCTGCTATGGGGCTCGCCACTTCGTGTAACATGGACGCCCCCTCACAGTCAACACTCGATGCGCAGGGCGTTTACAGCATGTACTCCTCAGCAGAGCAGGCTGTGATGTCCATCCACGTGTCATTCGGAGAGACAAACTCATACCGCGGACGCTTCCTGCCATACTATGGCGTGAACTCCGACTGCGAATGGATTATCAGCGGACACTCCTACAAGGACAAGCTCGCCGACAAGAACAGCCTCGGCAACTACGCCACTCTCGCCAACAACGGTCAGATGAACACCGACAACAATGCCTACGCCAAGTTCTACGAAGGCATCGAGCGTGCCAATCTCGCCATTGAGGGACTGAAGAAATACGGAAACATTGAAACCTCGAAGGATATGGGTCAGCTCTATGGTGAGGCTCTCACCCTGCGTGCCGTAATCTACAGCGACCTCATAAAGGCATGGGGCGACGTGCCGGCGCGTTTTGTCCCGAACAGCGCCGAAAACGTTTACCTGCCACGCTGCAACCGCGACTCTATCTACGTCCGCCTGCTCTCAGACCTTCTTGAGGCAGAAGACTACTGCTACTGGCCGAACGAGAACAAAATCACCTCTTCAACAGAGCGTGTAAGCAAGACCTTCGTAAAGGCTCTGCGTGCCCGCATCGCCCTTCAGGCTGGAGGCTACGGTCAGCGTGCCAACGGCTATCGTCGCAGCACTTGTCCGGACCTTGCTCCAGACAAGATGTACAGGATTGCAATGGACGAGTGTCTCAGCATACTTGAAAATGTCCCGGGCAGCTACCGCAACACACTCGGCGAGTTCAAGGACAACTTCGACAAGCTCTGCAAGGACAATGTAACTGCCGGCGGTGAGTCTATCTGGGAGATTCCATTCTCTGACGGACGCGGACGTGTGCTCTACACATGGGGTGTACGCCACCAGGCGATAGACCAATATACAGGCCAGGCCCAGGGTGGTGTGAACGGCCCGCTGCCGACACTCTTCTATGACTATGATCCGGAAGATATACGCCGCGACATCACTTGCGTGCCATACCAATGGAGCAAGGAACTCGTTGAGGGAAAGTCTTATCAGGAGCTCAACAAGATGAACGGCTGGAACTTCGGCAAGCTGCGCTACGAGTGGATGTCGCGCTATGTGACATCTACAAACGACGACGGTGTGAACTGGCAGTATATGCGTCTCGCCGACGTTTATCTGATGGCTGCTGAGGCTATCAACGAGCTTGAAGGCCCTGCAAGCGCTGCGAAATACATGAAGCCCATCCTCGACCGCGCGCTGCCTGCAAACAAGGTTACGGAGCTTATGGCGAAATATACAGCCAGCAAGAATGCCTTCTTCCAGGGTATTGTTGACCAGCGCAAGTTCGAGTTCGCCGGCGAGGCTCTCCGCAAGGCTGACCTCGTGCGCTGGGGAATCATTGACGAGGTTATGGCAGAGGCAAAGGCCAAGATGCGCCGTCTGCAGAACCGTACAGACGAATATGCCGGCTATCCCGACAAGCTTTACTTCCAACTCAAGGAAGACGGAGAGACTCTTGAAATCTATGGTCTTGAGAAGGGCGACACCGATGAGGTTGGTAAGGCTCTCGGATGGGAAAGCAAGGGTTGGTTCGTATCCAACGGCGTGCTCCAGCTCGCAGATGACGACATAGACGGCCTCTATGTTGTTGACAAGCCAAGTGAGCATTGCTTGTGGCCTATCTGGCAGACATTTATTGACAAGGGCAACGGTATTCTTAAGCAAGAACTGCCTGAATAAGCATTTTTATAATACTTAAAGTTTTGAGAAAATGAAACTAAACAAATATTCCATAATTGCGTGCGTGTTAGGCCTTGGTTCACTTGGCCTGACCGCCTGCAGCGATGCTCCAGGGGAAATAACAAGCAAGGTTTACAGTCGTTTGTTGTCGCCTACAGACCTGAAGGCAAGGGTCAAGGGTGTTCAGGTAGAACTCTCATGGACTGCAATGCCAAATGCTGAAAGCTACCACATTGAGGTATTTAATGGTACAGAACCTACTGGTCAGGCAATACTGAGTTTCGACTGCACAGAGAACAAATACACCGTTACGGGTCTTGAGGGCGAAAGCGTATATATCATCGGTGTGCAGTGCTGCAGCAAAACCATACCGGCATCTCTCTTCTCATACGCCCAGGCAGAGACCGCCAAGGAGCAGATCTTCTACCCTGTTGCCGAAGACGATATTACAGCCAAGTCTGTTACACTGTGCTGGCCGGCAGGAGAGAAGGCCACTACCATTGTCCTGACTCCGGGCGACATCACTTATACCGTTACTGCCGATGACATTGCGGCGGGCTGTGCAACCATCGAAGGCCTCACACCTGAAACGAAGTACAAGGCTGTGCTTATGAACGGCAGCAAGACCCGCGGTACTGTCGAGTTCACTACACTCATCGACTTCGGCGATGCCATCCCTGTTTACTCAACCGACAACTTCAAGCAGATGCTCACCGACTGCGCAGACGGAACAGAGTTCATCATTGTTGAGGGCGAACAGCACATCGGCAACTTCCAGCTCAACAAGTCTGTGAAGATTTCCGGCTTCAAGCCTTCTGCACGCCCTGTCCTCCATGGTCGTTTCGCCATTGCCGGCGATGTGAACAGCCTCGTGCTGAGCAACCTTATCATCGATGGTAACTACATAACTGAGGACGGCACAGAGGGTAAGTCGGACAACCTCTTCGAGATGGTTTCCGGCAAGCTCGTAAGCTTCAAGATGACAGGATGCGACGTCATGAATCAGGTTAAGCACGTCTTCTACAACAACAAGAAGGGTGATATAGGCGACGTTGAGATTGACAACTGTATGCTCTACAACATGAACGCCAAGGGCGACGGCGGCGGCGACGGCTTCGACATCCGTGGCAATGCTCTCGGCTCGCTCACTGTTACCAACTCCACATTCGCCAACGGCCACCGCTCGTTCGTGCGCAACCAGGCTTCTGCCGGCTACAAGGTAACGTTCGCTAACTGTACTATCTACAATATCGGCTTTATCGATGACGGCAACAACACAGGTCTCTTCCGTATGGACAATAAGGGTAGCTTCACTGCAACAGACCTCCTCGTCGTCAATGTAGGTACGGCAGGCGCGGCAGCAGCTTACTGCGGTACATGGGGACGTGCAGACAAGTGGAAGGCAGAAACATCGTTCAGCAACGTTGTTTACTCTAACTGCCCGAACATCTGGAGCAGCGCATGTGCAGACGACCACGGCTGGGCAGCTGAGATGGATCCTAAGTTCAAGGATGCTGCAAACCTCGACTTCACCGTTACTAACGACGACGTCAAGGACAAGAAGGTCGGCGACCCACGTTGGCTGAAGTAAGAAGCTTCTACATACGTTTCATTACAAAAGTAAACCGGCGGGCTTTGTGCCAGCCGGTTTCTTTTTTTGATTATTTGGTGGGAGAGGGGAGGATTTGTTTGTATGTAGAGAGAAAGAATTGTATATTTGCAGCCGCCAAGAACATCTGCGGCAAAACTTGACCAGAGCGATTTCCCCGAAATAAGAAGTGTTCAGAGACATTAACTTTTCCTGTTATGATAGTAAAAACATACTGCGCTGCGCTCAATGGACTCGAAGTGTCCATAGTAACTGTTGAGGCTTTCTGTACCACGGGTATGCACTATCATCTTTCTGGTCTTGGCGACACGGCTGTCAAGGAGAGCCACGACCGCATATACGCCTCGCTGACAGCCATCGGCAAGGCGCCGAAGCTCGCGGAATACACCATAAACCTTGCGCCTGCCGACCTGAGGAAGGAGGGCAGCAGCTACGACCTCTCTGTGGCGATGTCCCTGCTGGCACTGAACGGGCAGGTGGATGCCGACTGCCTGAAGGACTACCTCTTCCTCGGAGAGCTGAGTCTCGACGGCACCATACAGCCCATCAAGGGTGCGCTGCCGATAGCCATAGAGGCGCGTAAGGGCTGTTTCAAGGGACTGATAGTGCCGAAGGCGAATGTGCGCGAGGCGGCTGTCGTGAATAACCTTGACGTCTATGGGGTGGGGCATATCAGCGAGGTCATAGACTTCCTGAAAGGGAACCCGCAGCATCTTGAACCCACCGTTGTGGATACGAGAAAGGAGTTTGTGGAGCAGCAGCAACACTTCGACATGGACTTCTCCGACGTGAAGGGTCAGGAGGTGATGAAGCGCGCTATGGAGGTGGCGGCGGCGGGCGGACATAACATGCTCTTGGTGGGGCCTCCGGGCAGCGGAAAGTCGATGATGGCAAAGCGGCTGCCCACCATCCTTCCACCGCTCACACTGGCTGAAAGCCTTGAGACCACACAGATATACTCCATCGCCGGACTCCTCGCAACATCGTCCGAAGGCGGTTCGCCGCTTATGACGCAG
>JABUUG010000085.1:13217-14690 GCA_021443285.1 Bacteroidaceae bacterium | reverse complement strand
TTTCTTACTTTATCACGCCCTGCTCTACGAATATCTGCTTGAGTATCTGCACGCTTCGCTCCACCTGCTCCTCTGTATGTGTCGCCATGAGCGCGTATCTCACGAGGGTGTCCTGCGGTGCACATGCCGGAGGCACAACGGGGTTGATGAACACGCCGCGTTCAAAGGCGAGGGCGGTGATGAGGAATGTCTTGTCGATGTCCCTGACATAGAGCGGGATTATCGGGCTTTCCGTATCGCCAATCTCGAAGCCTTCCTCCTTGAAACGCTTGAGGGCGAAGTTTGTCACGTTCCACAGGTTCTCTATCCTCTCCGGCTCAGCCTGTATGATGTGCAGTGCCTCAAGAGCGGCAGCTGTTGCGGCAGGTGTGTTTGAGGCAGAGAATATGTATGTGCGGCAGGTGTGGCGCAGATAGTTGATGGTGTCCCAGTCGCCTGCGATGAAACCGCCGATGCTGGCGAGCGACTTCGAGAACGTACCCATAATCAGGTCTATCTCGTCTGTTACGCCGAAATGGTCGCAAACGCCGCGTCCCTGTCTGCCGAACACGCCCACACCGTGGGCCTCATCAACCATGATCGAGCAGTTGTACTTGTGCTTCAGCTCCACAATCTTCGGCAGGTTGGCGAGGTCGCCCTCCATAGAGAACAGACCATCGACAACAATGAGCTTCACAGCCTCGTATGGCAGCGACCTGAGCACCTTCTCCAGGTCTTCCATGTCGTTGTGCTTGTAGTGGAGAGCCTTGGCCATAGAGAGGCGGCGACCGTCCACGATTGAGGCATGGTCGCGGTCGTCGCAGATGATAAAGTCGTTTCGTCCTACCACCATGGCGATGACACCGGCATTTACAGAGAATCCTGTAGAGAAGCAGAGAGCCTCATCCTTACCGACAAACTCCGCCAGCTCCTTCTCAAGCTGCACGTGTATGTCGAGCGTACCATTGAGGAAGCGGCTTCCTGCACAGCCGGAACCATACTTGTCGAGCGCAGCCTTTGCGGCGTCAATGATGCGCTGGTCGCCGGTAAGCCCCGTATAGGCATTAGAGCCGAACATCAGCACTTTGTGGCCTCCCATCTCCACTTCTGTGCTCTGATGGCTTGTTATGGCACGGAAATAGGGATAGATGTTAGCCTCCATGAACTTCTGGGGCTCACGATAATTCTTGTATCTTTCTTGTAATTGTCCCATATTCTATATGTATAATTCGGGCGCAAAGTTAAAAACGATTTTGTTATTAAATGCACATTTGCCACAAATATGCGCATATACACATATTTTTAATGACTAACTTTCAGCATTTTAGCCATATATTCTACTTTTGCACACGCTATTTTATGCAAAAAGGGAGATTTTGAAGTCAGTAAGATTCATAATAAACCCCATCAGCGGCACCGCCTCCAAGCTGAACCTCGCCCCACTGATTGACGCCAACATCAATGGGAAAAAGCTCGCATACGACATCCAGAAGA
>JABUUG010000085.1:0-10495 GCA_021443285.1 Bacteroidaceae bacterium | reverse complement strand
AATGCGCTTGTGGCGGAATTGGCAGACGCGCCAGACTTAGGATCTGGTATCTAACGATGTGCAGGTTCGACCCCTGTCAGGCGCACAAATGGAATCTCCAACTGTTTAGAAACGGGCAGTTGGAGATTTTTGTTTTCCCTATTGGCCCGGTTTCTGTCAGGCTCAGGGGATATTCTGTTATTTTTTGCTGAAACGATGTGAAATATGTTTCATTTTTGGCATATAGGCCAAAAACAATTACCTTTGCAACCAGATAAAGGCGGGTTCTATAAAATACCAATCAATGTGTACATGAGCACATTAAGGAATGAGAGACTAAAAACAGGCCGAGACAAGTCTCCCATGGAGAGACGAACGACAATGCCGCCCTTAAGGCGGCAAAAAACAGTTTTTGATTATGAATGCAGAAACCTTACAAAACATGGTGCGATGCGGAGAAACCAGCACTGTGCAGTTTAAGTATCTTTATAGCGATGACACAAAGATAGCACGGGAGTTGGTGGCTTTCGCAAACAGCAAAGGCGGAGACATCATCTTCGGCATTGACGACAAGACGGGCGAGATGAAGGGGCTTACCTACGAGCAGGTTCAGAACATCAGTTCGGCATTGGGAAATGTGGCAAATGAGTTTGTACGTCCTATTGTGTATCTCCAAACGGAAGTGGTTTCTGAAGGCGACAAGAATTTCCTTGTGGTTCACGTTGATGAGGGCATTAACAAACCATACAAAGATATAAGCGGGAATATATATGTAAAACAAGGCCCCGACAAGCGTCGTATCACAGAGAACACAGAAATACTTCGCCTGTTCAGCGATTCAAATGCGTATCATCCTGATGAGTCGTCAGTATCAAAAACGTCTTTGTATGACCTCGACGACAAGTTGATTGACGCTTATCTGCTGAAAGTGTATGGCAGAGGCCGCAATGACTTTGAAGTGACATACGAGAAACTCATGCAGGACCTGAAAATCTGCGATGAGTATGGTCGCTTGACTTTGGCGGGACTTCTATATTTTGGAAAGAACCCTCAACAATTCAAACCTGCTTTCAACATCAAGGCGGTAGCTTTTTATGGTAATGACATGGCAGGTATGGAGTATCGCGACAGCAAGGATCTGCAAGGGACTATCCCTTCTCTATTTGACCAAGCGATGCACTTCCTCGACATGAACCTGCATCACATACAGGCAGGACAAAACTTCAACAGCCTTGGCATACTCGAAGTTTCGAAGGTCGCGTTGGAAGAAATCCTCCAGAACGCCCTCATCCACAGAGAGTACATCAAACAAGCCCCTATTCGTCTGTTAGTGTTTGACAACAGAGTGGAGATAATCAGTCCGGGATGTCTGCCCGACGGACTGACAGTGGAGCAGGTACGTTTGGGGAATACAGCACAACGAAACACCCGTATCGCAACGTTCTGTGCTCGCACGATGTATTACAGAGGACTGGGAACAGGAATACTTCGTGCCATCAAAGAGATACCAAACATTGAGTTTGTCAATGATGTAGAGGGAAACCTGTTTGTCGCAACAGTATGGAGAAACAAAGATGTTGATACACCAAGTGGCCAAACGAGCGATAAAAGTGACCGAACTGATGCCCAAAGTGTACCAACTGACGCCCAAAGTAACCGAACTGACGCCGAAAGTGACCGAACTGACGCCGAAAGTGACCGAACTAACACTGAAAGTGACCGAACTAACACTGAAAGTGTACTAACTACAGAAGAAAAAGTATATCAACAGATAAAAGCAGACCCATTTATTTCAAAGTCAAAGATAGCAGAAATATTGTCTTTGTCAGAATCGGGTGTTAAGAAGAATATCGCAAAACTTGTTAATGCAAGACGCATCGAGCGTGTCGGCACATACGGCGGACATTACAAAATACTGGATTGAGGTATTTAATGTTGTGCGTTTCGTCCTAAACAAATAGACTTCTTCACAAGTGTTTTCGGGACAGGTCAGAAGGGTACAGGGCTGCTGATGTCTGTCTGCCTGCCTGTTATGGGGTGGATGAACTCCAGATGCCGGCAGTGCAGGTAGAGCCTGTCTGCCGGAGCACCGCTGTAGAGCTCGTCGCCGACAATCGGGGCGTTCAGCCCTTCTGGGTGGGCGCAATGCAGACGCAGCTGGTGGGTGCGGCCGGTGAGCGGACTGAGCTTCAGCCTCATCGTGTTTTTGGGGGCGGATGAATTGCGGCCAGGGGCTTTATCAAGGGTGGGGCTGTCAGTGCTGTTATAGCAAGGCTTGCTGTCAGTGCTGTTATAGCAAGGCTTGCTGTCAGGGTATTCATCGTAGGGCTTCACAAGAGTGATTGCCTCCTTGCCATTGACGAAATCCACCTTCTGGCACGGGCGGTTCATGAAGTCGGGCGCCAAGGGCAGGCTTATGCTGTCCTTCAGCCGGCCGTCTGCAGAGGCAGTGCTGACCACCGCCACATACTCCTTCTTCACCTCACGCCTTGCAAACATCGCCTGCATGGCCTTATATATATCTTCCGTCTTCGCAAGCAGAAGCAGTCCGCTTGTCGCCATGTCGAGGCGGTGGACAGGCTTCAGGAAGTCCGTATCAGCGTATGCCGTCCCCTGCCTGTCCCTCAATACGCTCACCACATCGCGCACGTCCACCTTCCCCGGTACCGACGGCATACCAGCCGGCTTGTCCACAACAATCATCCACTCGTCTTCATACACCGTTTCCAGCACTCCGGCGACCGCCTTTTCCTGCGGATTGTCCTCCACCTCAATGCCCCTGAGCATGAAGTCGAGTATGGGGCGGCACTTGCCCGAACAGGCGGGGTAGTAGTGCAGGTGGCGGCGCAGGGATGCCATGTGCTGACGCGTAAGGAGCGCGGGATGGGGACGACCGTCTTGCGGAGAGTCCGGGGCATACCAGAACTCTGCCATACACAAGGGTCTGTAGCCGTGCAGGAAGGCATACTGCAACAGTTTCGGCGCACAGCAGTCGCCCGCCCCGGCAGGTGGTATGCCGTGGGATTTTGTCTGATACGCCTTGTTGCCGGAATAGTAGTTGCGGAAGATGTCCAGAACTGTGGCACTGTCCCCCGCACCATTCATTATATTATATTGCGCGAAAAGCCACCGCTGCAACGCGATGGAATAGTCTCTTGTCGGTCTGCCCGCCCTGCTCAGCGCGGATATGCGCCTCTCGTCGGTCTTGAAGCGGCCATCGTGCGACTGGGAGTCGAATACGGGCGGCACGAAGAACTCGTGGTCGTTCCTGCCGGCAATCAGTCCGCTGTAGGCAGCGATGAAGAAAAGCCCTGCCTCTGGCTGCCCTGGTATTGTCAGGCAAAGCACGCCGAACATCTTCCCCTGCCTCAGTTCTTCCTGCCACTCCCCTCTGCCATCCAGATACCGCTTCACCTCCTCTGCCGCCATGACCGCAGCAGGGTGGGGCTTGTAGCAGAAGGGGTAGGTGAACTTCTCTGGCAGTTCGCCGCGGTATGGCAGGGGATGGAGGACTGTCATTGGATAGAAGTAGGGTGTATATAAACAGGAGTTAATCACAGAACTCCCATTGAGTTCTGGCCGCAGACGCATAAATACCTTGCGCTGTCACTCACGCCCCCTGCTTTTCGTTTCTTCAGGCTACTCCTGCTCTTTCTTAGCCTGTTTTTCTCTTTCCTTTTGCTCTTTTCTGGCCTGTTTCTCAGCAGCTTTCTGGGCTTTGCGAGCCTCCTTTTCCTTCTGCTTCTGGAGCTTCTCCTGCTCTTTCAGGGCTTTCTTTTCCTGCTTCTCAGCTTCCTTCTGGGCTTTGCGGGCTTCCTTTTCCTTTAGTTTCTTTGCCTTGTCCGCCTCATACTCCTTGTTGTTCTTCTTGCTCAGGCGGAATTTCGGGTGCACCTTTATTTCCTGTTTGGTGTCGGTCTCCAGGAACTCGAATGTGGTGTAGGCATCGAGCAGTCCGAGCCTTGCCTCAAGGTCTCCCTTTGCCAGGCAACCGTCGCTGTTAACGTTGGCGGAGATGTCTCGGAACTTGGCTATAGACACCTTCGCCTCGCTGATTCTCGCCTTCAGCTTACCTATAGGCAGTCGTCCATGGCGTGTGGCGGCAGGGCGTTTCTTCTTGTTTGTCAGGTCGATGGAGAAGTCAGCCTTTGTGGGGCCTATCCAGAGGTCTTTCATATTCACTATGGCGCCCAAATCCACCGACTGCGTTGAGGCGCTGCCCGTCATGAAGTGTGTCTTGCCGTCGAGCCCGAAGTTGAAGTTGAGGTTGGTATGCTTGCACGACAGCAGTCCGCCCACCTTAATCAGCTTGTAGAATATGCCCAGTGTGCCGTTGAACTTTATGTCGCCCACAGCCTTCATCTCCCTCATCATCTTCAGGCGTATTTTCTTCGAGAAGTGGTTGGCTATCTGCTCCTTTATGCCTTTGCGTGCCGTGAGGTTGATGTTGGTGAAGTGCAGGCAGAGGGCCTGCTTCTTCGTCACGTTGCAGAGGTCGCCCTGTGCGGTCATGTGCAGACGGTTGTCGAAGGAGGTTACGAGGATGTTCTTGAAATAGAACCTGTCGAGGTTTCCGCCCGCCCTCAGTG
Organism: Bacteroidaceae bacterium; assembly: GCA_021443285.1. Lineage (GTDB taxonomy): Bacteria > Bacteroidota > Bacteroidia > Bacteroidales > Bacteroidaceae > Prevotella. The sequence goes on along the minus strand of JABUUG010000085.1, from coordinate 5,927 downwards.
ACAGCTTCAGCGGAGTGGAGAAGTCGGAGAGGCGCTTGGCGAACGGCTTGGCGAGATCCTGCAGATAGGCGTCGGCGGTGATGGGGAACTCGTCTATGTGGAAGTTCTTTGTGTGTATGTTCACATTCGACGCGGAGAGCTTCGTGCGCGGCATCTTTATCATCAGGTCAGGGAGCTTTATGATGTCCTTCGACGCCACAACGCCGGCAGTGAGGTTCTTCAGTATGAGCGAGCTGCCCTTGTCCACAGCGTCCAGATGCGTGATTCTTGCCGTAACCGTCCCTTCCTTTACCTGGCTGAGGTTGATGTTGGCCTTCAGGTTGGCGGTCAGGTCGAGGTGTCCTGCATCGAATGCCCCACGGTTGGGCTTGTTCACATTCTTGCGCGGCAGGTGGTTGTCCGTCCAGTATGTTATGCCGTCGATGGCGAGAGAGATGGTGTCCGTCATGGTGAACTTGCCGTCGCCTTTCTGCCTGGCCTTCAGTGTCTTGAAGCCCACCTTCTGCTCCTTGATCTTCTTGTTGCTCTTCATGTACGCCTTCAGTCCGCTTGCCAGCAGGGTCTTGCCGCTGCCGTCGTGGGCGTGAAACTGAATGCTGTCCAGCGAGAAGACGGAGCCCTTTTTCCTATCCTTCACCGACACATTGCTCAGCTCGGCATCTATGCTGTCGGGCTTGAAGCTGTTGGTCTTGCCCTCAAAGCTTGCCAGGATGTCGTTCTTCTTGTCCTTGTACTCCAGTCCGCTGACGGCGAGCGATACGGGCTGGTGAAGGGCAATCTTGGTCCCCTCCTGTTCGGCGGAGATAGATTCGAGCTTCAGCTCCTTGCCCAGTCCCTTGGCGTAGAGATTCTTCAGGCTGAGCACGTTCTTCTTCTTCAAGCCTTTGGTGTCGAGAGTCAGCTGTTCCAGCGACACCACCGAACCGCTGTTCTTCTCCGATACATAAAGCCCGTTCAGCTCACAGTCATCTGCTCCCTTCTCGCTTATAGTACCCCTCATCGCCAGATTGACGTGGTCTATGTGTATGTGGTTCACGTCCAGCGAGTCTGCACCCTTTGCCGGTTCAGACTTCACATCCCATTTCAGCTCCGTGCGACTGATGCTCAGCTTCTTCAGCTCAGCCTTCATGGTCATGGCGGACGACTTCTTCTTCTGCTGCTTCTTCTCTTCGGGCTTCTTCTCCGACTTGAAGGCGTCGAGGAAGAACTGGAAGTTGGCGGCGGTGTCCTTCCGCTCCTTGTATCCCACAGCCTTTGCGCCATGCAGTGTGAGCGATGACAGCACCAGCTCATTCTTCATCATGCGCATGGGCTTGACCCTCACCATCAGCGTATCCACATTGAGCATACACACGCCCTTGCGGTCGTCTATCTGTGCGCCGAANTTAAAGTGGAGTTAAAGTGGAGTTAAAGTGGAGTTAAAGTGGAGTTAAAGTGACATTACTTTTTTGGGCAGAAGTCATTTGTCACTTTAACTCCACTTTAACTCCACTTTACTTTAACTTCCAATAATCAATATATCTCTAATCTTATCCCTCGTAGGAATAATCATGCAGGTCTCCGTTGATGTACTGGTCGTAAGCAGTCATGTCGATGAGTCCGTGACCAGAGAGGTTGAAGAGGATAACCTTCTCTTCGCCAGTCTCCTTGCATTTTTCCGCCTCACGGAGAGTGGCGGCAATGGCGTGGCAGCTTTCAGGTGCAGGTATGATGCCTTCTGTCTGTGCGAAGAGCATACCAGCCTTGAAGCATTCTGTCTGTGGAATATCCACAGCCTCCATATAACCGTCCTTGAGCAGCTGCGACACTATCGCTCCAGCACCATGGAAGCGGAGACCTCCGGCATGGATATTGGCGGGCTTGAAGTCATGGCCGAGGGTGTACATCGGTATCAACGGTGTGTAGCCGGCCTCATCGCCGAAGTCGTATTCGAAGCGTCCCTTTGTCAACTTCGGGCAGCTTGCGGGCTCGGCAGCTATGAAGCGCGTATTGCGTTCGCCTGTGAAGTTATGCCTCATGAACGGCATGCTTATACCGCCGAAGTTCGAACCGCCGCCGAAGCATCCGATGACGATGTCTGGGTATTCGCCAGCCTTCTCCATCTGTTTCTCTGCCTCAAGACCGATAATTGACTGATGCAGTGTAACATGGTTGAGCACTGAACCGAGAGTGTACTTGCAGTTTGGTGTTGTTACGGCAAGTTCCACAGCTTCTGATATGGCTGTACCGAGAGACCCCGGATGACGCGGGTCTCTGGTTATGATGTCCTTTCCTGCGCGAGTTGACATGGATGGCGAGCCTTCCACGGTAGCTCCGAATGTACGCATTATCAGGCTGCGGTATGGCTTCTGCTGCATGGAAATCTTCACCTGATAGACTGCGCACTCCAGTCCATAAACCTTGGCTGCATACGACAGGGCTGCTCCCCACTGTCCGGCGCCAGTCTCGGTGGTCACATTGGTTGTGCCTTCTTTCTTGCAGTAGTATGCCTGTGGTATGGCAGAGTTCACTTTGTGTGAGCCGAGAGGATTGACGCTTTCGTTTTTGAAGTATATGTGTGCAGGTGTGCCGAGTGCAGCCTCCAGCTCGTAAGCACGGACAAGCGGTGTGCATCGGTACATGCGGTACTTCTCCTGTATCTCTTCAGGTATATCAATCCACACATCTGTCTGATTCAGTTCCTGCTCGCAACATTCTCTTGCGAAGATTTTCGACAATTCTTCTACAGTAACAGGCTCTTTTGTTGCCGGATTAACCATCGGCATGGGCTTGTTCTTCATGTCTGCCTGAACATTATACCACTGTTTCGGCAGCTCGTTCTCCTCGAGGAGAAAACGTTTCTGTTTCATTTTTGTGTTTGTGTTTTTGTTAATAAAAAAGGGGAACGCCCTCGGTTCCCCACTCAAGTATATGTGAAAATCCAGAGCAAAATTATGTGTTTTTAAGCAAAAATCACACCAGGCCATATACCTCTTTTGCGCCAAACTCTCTGAAAATGTGATAAATGTAAAGAAAAGAACAGAAAGAAACGGCAGTAAACAAAGGAAAGAAGGGAAAGAAAGTCTAACTTTGCACCATAAAATACCGCTAAGTTTTTCGCATGAGCTCAAGGAAACTCCTCCCGCTCGGCAATTCAAGCAAGCTTGATTGCACTCGCTTAATCATAACTTTGCGCAAATAAATACATTCATTAAAATGAAAAACCGTGTAAATATAATTCCTCTGCATTCCTTACTTTTGATAACAGCTCTTGCTGCAGCACTTTCCCTCAATGCCCAGGAGAATCTCCAGAAGGGCAAGTGCTTCCTTTACTGCCACATGAGCGGCAGGGGCGAATGGACGGCATACGCCATCAGCCCCGACGGCATACACTACCACGACCTCTTGGGAGGTGAGGCTGTGTTCGACCCGAAGGTGCACGCCCGCATCGAGGGAGGCACACGCGATGCCTATATCTGTCGTAAGCATGATGGCAGCGGCTTCCTCATGGTAACGACAGACATGCTTGTGGCAAAGAGCAAGAAGTGGGACAACTACGGCATTGACCTCCTGACAAGCGACGACCTGATACACTGGAACTCAAAGACATTCGACTTCCGCGAGGGGGCCAAGATTTTCTCCGACACAGACGCTCCCGACACATACCACGACTACTCCACCATTCGCCGCGTATGGGCACCGCAGATTCTCTGGAACGCCGACTACAGATGGCCAGACGGACGGAAAGGCGGCTACTTCATCTACTACTCTCTGCTGAACGACAAGAACGGCGAAGACCCGTACGACCGCATGTACTATAGCTATGCCGACGAGTCGTTCACCACCCTTACCAAGCCCCGCCTGATGTTCGACTGGGGGTATGCCACAATAGATGCCGACATAAACTTCCTGAAGACGGACGGGATGTACCACATGATGATAAAGAAAGAAGGGGGACAGCCCGGCATATTCACTACGGCAAGCAAAACACTGGAAACAGGATGGCCCGAACCTCTAACCAACGACTACGTGAACTTCGAGGGGAAGAAGAAATGCGAGGGCGTCTCTGCCTTCCAGATACCGGGAGAAAAGGGATGGCGCATAGGCTACATAGAGTATTCATCGCGTCCAAGACACTACCGTATATGTGAGGCTGACGAGTATATGCGCAACTTCCGAAACCCACAGGACATAATAGGTGTAGAGTCGCCACAGCACGGTTCGTTCATGAGGATTACGAAGGAAGAGTATGACAGGCTGGAAGCATGGGATAAAGAAAGGAAAGAAAGCAAGGTGATTGACAACACGCCCGACAGCATTGCCAAGGTTCTCATGTCGCGACCTGCACCTGGCACTACACGTAAGGGCAAGCAGCCAGTGCTCTTCCTCATCGGCAACTCCACAATGCGCAACGGCACGCTCGGCAACGGCAGCAACGGCCAGTGGGGATGGGGATATTTCGCACACAACTTCTACGATGAATCTCTCATTGCCGTAGAAAACCAAGCTCTGGGCGGCATGTCCACCCGCACATTCTACAACCAGCTGTGGCCTGCCATCCGCGATGCGCTGAAACCGGGAGACTATGTGGTAATATCCATAGGCCACAACGATGGCGGTCCTATAGACGAAGGGCGGGCAAGGGCTGTGCTACATGGGACAGGCAGAGACTCGGTGAATGTCACGATAAAGGAAACCGGAGTAAGGGAAACCGTATGGACATACGGCGGATACATGCGCAAATATATCAGCGAAACACGTGCAAGAGGCGCCACACCTATCCTAATGTCCCTGACCCCGCGAAACGCATACGACAATCAGGGCAAAATAATACGCAAGCCGCAGGGAGAATGGCTGAGGGAGATAGGCAAGGAGATGGACGTGGCATACATAGACCTGAATGAGATTTCGGGAGCGAAACTGGACAGTTACGGTAAATGGAAGACCGACTACCACTTCACGTCTGCCGACAAGATACACACGTCGAAGTTTGGCGCAGAGCTTAATGCACGGTCTGCCGCAGAGGGAATCATGGCGTGCAATCATCCCACACTCTACCCATTGAAAGCATGTATGAAGAATGTAGCGCCGCCAAAGGTGGATGTAAAGCGAAAGCCAGGCAGACCTGTGCTGTTCATAACGGGCGACTCCACAGTAAAGAACGAAGACAAGGACGACAACTCCATGTGGGGATGGGGATCTGTCGCAGAGAGCGTGCTTGACACGACAAAGATAACCATCACAAACTGTGCAATGGCAGGACGTTCGGCAAGGACATTCCTCAACGAAGGTCGATGGAAGAAGGTTTACAACTCCATACAACCTGGCGACTATGTAACAATACAGTTCGGACACAACGACATCGGCGACATAAACAGGGGAAAGATGCGCGCAGCTATCGCCTCTGCCGCCGACACCTGCCACACATACTGCATGGAGTCCTCCGACATGTATGAAACGGTATATTCATTCGGGTGGTATCTGAAGAAGTTCATACAAGATGTGCGCGAGAAGGGTGGCACACCAATACTCGTGTCGCTCACCCCACGAAACAAATGGAACAACGGGAAGGTGGAGCGAAGAAACGACACATACGGTGAATGGTACCGTCAGATAGCAGCGGAAACAGGCGTTGACTTCATAGATATGCACAACATCACCGCTGACTATCTCGAAAAGAAATACAAAAGTGCCGAAAAACCACAAAAGGATCTCTACAAGAACGACCACACACACACCGGCAAGCGCGGTGCCATGCAGAACGCAAAAAGCTTTGCGAAGGGTCTGAAGGAGTCGCAATGCACACTGAAGACTTTTTTAACGAATAGTGAAAAATGAAAAGTGAATAGTTTGCTGCCGCACAGACTGTTTACATCCAAACATCGCGGTAGCAAACTATTCACTATTCTTGCTCTGGCAAGCGGCAAAGCCGATTACATTATTCGTTA
>JABUUG010000084.1 GCA_021443285.1 Bacteroidaceae bacterium | reverse complement strand
ATTTGATAAAAAAGGAAAAAAGGCTAAACTACTGAAACACCAGAGAAGACAGTGCACAGTTGGTCAATTATGCACACATTTTTGGAGCAAAAGTCTATGTAACAGTCAACACCCTACTACACGATGATGAACTTCACGATGCCACAATACTTATAAAACAACTCCACGACATAAACGTTGACGCCGTACTCATACAAGACCTCCGACTCCTTAATTGTGCACCCCATGGTCTCGTCCTCCACGCTTCAACACAAACTGACAATCGTTCCATCGCGAGAGTCAAAGAGGTGGCACGTCTCGGTTTCAAGAGAGTCGTTGTAGCAAGAGAAATGCCACTTGCCGATATACAAGAAATACACCGACAGCTACCCAATCTCGAAATAGAATGCTTCGTTCATGGAGCACTCTGTGTTTCATATTCCGGAGCATGCTATGCCTCAGAATACTGTTTCCGAAGAAGTGCTAACAGAGGAGAATGCGCACAATTCTGCCGATTACCATTCGACCTCGTTGATTCTGAAGGAAAAATAATAATACACGCAAAACACCTGCTCTCTCTCAAAGACATGTGCCGAATAGACTCTCTCGCCGAACTTGCCGATGCAGGAGTCTGTTCATTCAAGATAGAAGGTAGGCTCAAAGATGTTGATTACGTCAAAAATGTAACTGCCGCATATAGCAATAGGCTCAACAGCATCTGCCAGAAGTCCAAAGGAAAATACACACGTTCCTCAAAAGGGAAAGTTCACTATTACTTCACACCCGACCTCAAACGTACATTCAACAGAGGATATACCGAATATTTCCTCTATGGCAGAAAGCACGGAATAGGAAACTTCATCACTCCAAAATCCATCGGAAAGCCTGTTGGGAAAGTGAAGGACAGGGCAAACTTCTGGTTTTCAGTCTCCACAAGCGAGACATTCACAAATGGAGACGGACTGTGCTTCATAAACGAAAAAAAACAGATGCAAGGCTTCCGCATAAACAAAGTCGATGGCAACAGACTCATTCCACAGGTCATGCCGCCCGACCTGAAGAAAGGCACACTACTCTTCAGAAACCACGACGAAGCCTTCACAAAATTCCTCAAAGGGAAAACCGCAGAACGGAAACTTCCGGTAAAAATCACACTGCAAGTAAGCCCCACAAAACTCACACTCACAATGACAGAAGGCAGTAATAACTATACCGCAGACTTCTCTCCCGAAGAAAAATTCTCTCCAGCAAAAAAACCACAGGATGACAATATAAAAAGTAACCTCGAAAAACTCGGAAACACACCGTTCCTCCCCACAGAAACACAAATCCACTGGGTAAACAATATCCAGTATTTCATCCCTATAAGCGTCATCACTGCCCTCAGACAAAAACTCTTACACACCATTCCCTTAGTCTTCACCCCTACCCTTCATCCAATCACTCCCGCTTTCGGAGTATAAGCTCCGTCATCGGCTTGCCATTTGCCAGAGCAAGAATAACTGAAAGAACATGAAACGAGACAACCTCTTGATGGAATGCAGACACTGCATCAGACATGCCTTGGGATACTGTCCGAAAGAAACATCTGCCCCTCCCCCATGGAAAGAGCCTCTATCCCTGAAAATGTCCGATGGCAGAATGTTTCGATTAGTATTCGACTGCAAAAACTGCATAATGAAAGTCCTTGCTTCAATTCTCATAATCTTCACTCTATCCTCATGCCAGCAACCACCACTACATCAGAACCGCTATTATGGCGAAAGCTACAACTTCCTCGTAAAAGCTGACTCCGTCCAGCTACTCCGATTCCTCCCATCAGAAGCATCCCTCTTTCAGGACACCCTTTTCATATACAAAGGCGATATCGTCGCAGTCGCCGACATACTTACAAGCGACTCGCTCGACATCACTGCCGACATCACATGGGTACAACTCTTGAAGGACGACACTACCTTCGGATGGATTGAAGAGACACACATGCAAAGAATCGTGGTCCCCGACGATCCCATATCACAAGCCATCGACTACTTCTCCGACAACCATCTGCCTCTCTTCTCCATCCTCACCGTAACAATGCTTATTGCATATTTCCTCAGGAAACAATATCGAAAAGGCATGCCTATGGTCATACTCAACGATATACCATCCGCATACCCCGCATTGCTCACCCTAATCGTTGCATTTACAGCATCTCTATATTCCAGCATACAGATGTTTCTCCCAGAGCAGTGGCAGTATTACTATTACAACCCAACACTCAATCCACTTGCACTTTTCCCCATTCTCTCCAACTTCCTCACATGCGTATGGATTATACTCATAATGTTTGTTGCATCACTACTTGAAATAATCAGATACCTCAAAGCATACGATGCCATACTATACACCATCTCACTCATAACCATCTGTTCCATCAACTATGTACTATACACACAACTTACCCTGCTATACATTGGATTCCCCTTACTTTTAGCCCACATCATCCTTGTTATATATCATTTGAAAACACGCAAAGCAATCAACTCAAACACACAATCCTAACCATAATCATAAATTTGCCCACATCCTTTCTCTGATTTCCCTTACCCTGCGGCTGCACCGCCTTAAAACCCAGTCTTCCCCGCTTTCTGAGCGGTCATTTCTGAACTTGGCTTACCGCTTGCCGGAGCAAGGAGTTTTAACTAATAGTGTAATCGGCTTTGCCGCTTGCCGGAGCAAGAATAAAGAAGAGTGTAGTCGGCATTGCCGCTTGCCAGAGCAAGAATAGTTTGCTACCACACAAACAGTTTACATTCAAATATCGCGGTAGCAAACTATTCACTCTTCATTATTCGTTGTTCACCTATACCTCATCCCCCATGAAACAATACATCATAACACTCACACTCATCATCCTTTCTTCCTTCCCAGCTTTTTCCCAAAATGGGAGAGGCGATGCTGCCATAAAAAAACACATGGACTCCCTCTTTATTCGATGCTATGACAGCATAGCAACACCTAATGCCAGCCGATACATACAACAATACTACAACGAAAGTGAGAAACTACAGCTAAAAAAGGATATGGCAGAGGCCGACAACTTCAGCATCTACTACATCGGCATCATAAAAGCACAACCAGAAAAAGCACTTGCCATGTATAACCGCATGAAGCAAACATATCCCGACTGCCACACACAGCTAGACAAAGCACGCTTCAACGTCATCAACGCATTCTGGCACAACTGTAAGCCACTGTTCGCCATCCAGGAATGCCAGAAAATCATCACACAAGACCCAAACCCCAAAAACGTAACAAAAGCATACCTCGTACTCGCACAGGTATATCTCATGAACCACTTCGACAACACAAAAGCAGCAGAAGTCGCAGAACAAGCCATACACCACATCACCACAATAGACAAAAAATACCAAAACGCCTACCTCGCTGAACTAACCTGCATAGCAGCGCTCGCACATGCAAAAAAACAAGACATCACTAAAGCAAAAAAACACCTCAGCACCGTAGACTCACTCTACATCATTTACGGAGACAAAAGTATACTACCAATCATGGCAGTCTTCAACAAAGTAGAGCTCTATATGGCACACTTCTACTATGAACTCGCCAAATACAAGTACGACACAGCACTCTCGTACGCAGAAAAAATCAAAGACGCAAACACCCCAGGATCATACAAAAACTACCTAATATTGCTCACAGACTACTACATCCACAGAGCAGAATACCAAAAAGCACTCAAAACACTACAAATAATAGAACAAGAACAGGATATACCACAAACACAAATCCTAAACATAGAAATAAAACTCAAGAAAGTCGAAATATTCAAAGCACTACAACACTATAAAGAAGCACTCGAAATAACACAAAGCGTCGCTACACTCATCGACTCGCTACAATTCCACCAGACAGCATACGAAATAGACAAATACAACCAGCAGATACAGCAAGACCAGACAAACGTCACCGAACTGCAAAACCTACAAGCAAGCAAGAAACGTACAGACGGAATATTCGCCACACTACTCTTCTTCGCATTCCTCGTACTCGTCATAGGATTCGCATACTGGCTACACCAAATGAGCGAAACAAAAACAGAACTCGCAGAAGCTCTGTCACGAACAAAAAAACTAAGCCAAGTCAAAACCACATTCATACAGAACATCACACACGAGATGCGTACACCTATGAATGCCATCTTCGGATTTGCACAGCTCATAGAAGACGAATGCAAAGGAAACCCAATACTTGAAGAATACGTCAAGTACATTGCCGACAACACATCAGCAATGACAAAAATCGTTAATGATACAATACTCGTCTCAAGCATAGAAAGCGAAGACCCTAAACTCAACGAATTCAAAATAGACGAAGTCTGCAAAAAAGCAATACACACATCGCTCAACCACAAACAGCCACAAGTACAATTCAACTACCAACCACAAGACACGCAACTAACCATCATCTCCGACAAAGACCGCGTCTACGCACTCATAGAGAACCTCGTCTCAAATGCAGTCAAATTCACAAAACAGGGTAGTATAACACTGCAATACCAAATACAAGAACCTACACTCAACCAAGGAAGACTCACACTCAACAACCTCGTAATCACAATCACAGACACAGGATGCGGAATACCACAAGACAAACACGAATTCATATTTGAACGATTTACCAAACTCGACACATTCGTACAAGGTACAGGACTCGGACTCTCTGTTTGCAGAATGGTTACAGAAACACTGGGAGGTTCAATAAAAGTTGACCCAACATACACCGATGGAGCACGATTCATAGCCCAAATACCAATAGCCAAAGCAGAGGACACCAACCTTATCAAAGAACACCACTACGGAGCATATCGGTCTTAAAAAACATAACACTACAACCAATGTTTCCACACTATTGTACTGAAAAACAACAATGAAGCCACTTAAAAAGTATAAAATCACGCCTTTTAATCCTTTTAACTACCCGATAATCAATGGATTTTACAACAAATGACTTTTACGAGTGGACTTAATAATCAGCAAATCCAATCTTGAAGTGACAGTGGGAGGAAAACTATTTTGTTTTCCTCCCACTGTCACTTTCCACCAAATGCTTACATTTTTAGCAGGTAAGTAGTAAAAATAGGGAAGAGGGAGTAATACTACACCTTTCCACAATAAACAAAGAAATTGCCCTTGACATCCCCACATAAGGGGAGCTAAGGGCAAATAAAAGTGGAAGCCATGCGCTGATACGCATGAACCGGGGGACAATTGGTTACTTCTGTGTACTATTTACTTCTCTGCAATCATTCCAACAAGTGAGCCAGTGAAGCCACCGGCATAGTTGGTAGAGAGGATTGCTGCATCCTGTGGCGCACCGAGTTTCTTCTCTTCGCCACCGGCTGTTGTGTAAGAGAACTGGTAGTTCAGGCCGTCGCTTGTGACCTTGAGGATGATGTCGCCCTTGAGTTTGCCGAGGCTCTCTGTTGCAACTACAGTGCTCGTGGTCTTCGACTTCGGGCCGTTGCCGCGACGCTCGTTCTTCTCAAGCACAATAATCTGCTCCTTGTCCTTTGTCTGTACAGAGAGGACATAGTTGTCGCCCTCGCTCTGGTAGCATACGAGTCCAGCCTTCTGTGCAGCCTTTACATTATACTGCATAACTGTTGAGGCGGTGAACTTGATGTGCTGCTGGCGCTGGAAGAGAGCAGAGATAGGCTTCACCTCCGTAACCTTTGCGTCGAGGGCTGTAATTTCCAGACCGCCGTTCTTTGCGATGGAGATGAAGTTCTCCTTCGGGCCGCGCATAGCCACCCAGCGGAAGTCGATGTCCTTGCTCTTGAAGTCCTCGCTATAGGTGAAGTTTCCGTTAGGCATGAACCCGTCCTTGCCTGTCTTGTTCTCTACACCCTTCGGCATCTTCTGCTTGATTTCAAGTGGAACGAGTCCGTTCTCGAATACAGGCCATGTGCCGCTCCAGTCAACAGG
>JABUUG010000083.1:27557-30590 GCA_021443285.1 Bacteroidaceae bacterium | reverse complement strand
TTTCCAGTACTTTTGCCCCAAAGTACTGGAGTAATCGATACTGGATTACTGCAGTACTTAGTATCGATTACTGCAGTACTTAGTATCGATTACTGCAGTACTTCCCCATATAAGTACTGGCGTAAGTGGGGGAGTAACTCTTCTTCACTCCACTTTAACTCCCCTTAAAGAGTTCACTCCCCATTATTCCTCCTTCAACGCCTCCACCGGCTTCTCCTTTGTCGCCATCCATGCTGGTACGGCAGTGCTGAGGGCGACCACTGTGGTCAGCAGACATAAGATGATGCCGAGGATGACGGCGATGTGCTGCCACGGAGTGGTAATCCAGTCGGTGTTGTGGTTCACATACGGTGCCAAGTACTTGGTGTAGAACGCATCGGGCGAGAGGTGAAGGTCGGCGGGCGACTGCCAGAGGAAGAAGATGGCGGTGCCGACAACCATGCCGACGATGCAGAGCAGCAGGCCGTGCAGCACGAAGCCCCAGACGATGCGCCGACGCGATGCACCGAAGCTGCGGCGCACACCAATCTCCTCGCGGCGCTTGCGGGTGAGAACCCAGAACGAGCTGCCCACGCCAAGCAGCACATTGACGATGAGGAAGAGCGCGAAGCAGCTGTTGAGATACATATTGGCATTAGCTGCCACTGACAGCGTGTGGTGCATGTCTTTCAGCGTTTTTGTGTTCAGGACGCTTACATAGTCTGTGTAGAGTTGTGGCGCCATGTCTGCCATCTTCTTCTGAAAGGCGGAAGGGCTGACACCGTCGGCGAGCCGCACAAGGGTGTATTGTGTTATGTTGTAACCGCCATTTTGATGGGTGTAGCATACTGACGCATCGCGGTGGAGGACATTAGGTGCGATGTCGCTGACCACTGCGCGCACCCTCATGCCGCCCTCTATGCCGTCTGTGTTGTGGCGACGAAGCCGCTTGAGTCGCAGGTGATCAAGATTTGGCTGCCCCTGTTCGTCTATGTCGTAGTGGTCAAAATAGTAGAAAACAAGGTGTTTGCCCGCCGCTTTCTCTGTGCCGAATATCTTCAATGCTGCCGAGCGCGAGATTACCATTTCGTGCGTGTCGTCATATTTGTGCTGGTCGATGTCCTCGATGGTGAGGTCGCCGTCTATCACCTGCTGCCCCATTGTTTGCAGCGTGCGGCTGACGGGGTTCATATCTACTCTGAACATGGAGCAGAGGCGCGTGGTGTCCTCAAGGGTGGAGCATACCACCGTGTTGTATATGTCGTAAATGCCCTCTATGCCGTTCAGCCCGGGAAGTTCTTTGGACATGGCGACGCAGGCCTGCTCCACTTCGGGCTGTGCGCGTATGATGCGTGCCACATCCTCAAACTTTTCGTAGCAGCGTGTTAGGCGCTCGTTTTCATCAAACTCCCTTAATTTATTGTTGTCGATATCCATCTTCACCGTCATGTAGCGGTCTGCGTCGTAGCCTTGGCTGCCGTGTGTCTGCGTGTAATCCACCACTAACGGGTCGATGACAAACCATGCTGCCAGCGTGATGAGCGACAGTTCTATGGCGAGCACCGACACTCCCATGCGGCGTATGCTGCTGCCCTTGATGCCGGACACTATATTCTGGCGCAGCGAATACCAGACGGGGATGAAGGCTGCCACGAGGTTCAGCACGGCGCACGCAACGAAGGTGATGAGGAAAATCCAGGGCGAGAAGAACACATCGGCGGGGAGGGTGTATTCGGAGAAGTCAACACCGTTGTCAGTGGGCAGCAATGCCTTGAATATCCACGCCTTGCCCACCATCAGCACAAGCCATGACAGGGCCAGTCCGAGTGCGCCGCCGATGCAGGTGGTGCGGAGGTTTTGCAGCAGCACACTCCTCAGCAGACTGCGGCGCGACGCACCGAAGGCTTTGCGCACAGCCAGTTCGCTTAACATTCCGTCCATCTTCCACGCCACCATGCCGCTCATGTTCACGGCTGGCACGAGGAGCAGTATGACGAAGGTGAGTATAACCCACAGCATCCGGTTGTTGCTGCCGCTGTCTGCATCCCTGCTGGTGAGGATGTTTTGTGCCGGGGTGATAGGCTCTGCCATGCTGAACTTGCTTCCTTCCCCTAATAACTCTTTGTAAATTTGGTTGATGCGATGCTCTATATCCCGACATTCCTGACGAATGGCATCGAGGTCGCTGGCGGAATGTGCCACGATGACCGGCGTACATTCGCCGATGTAGCGAATGTAAGCGCTATTCTCCGGTTCGGAAGTGCCGATTTTGTATGCCACATAGACATCGGCGAAGCTCAGTGTGGCTATGGGGCTTACATTCTCCACCAAGCCCTTGACCACACAGGTTCCTGAAGAATGACCGTGTATCTCCCGCCCTATGACATTCTCGTCTGTGCCGAAGAGTTGGCGGGCGGCATGGCGGGTGATGACTACGGGCGAGGGCTGCGCTTCATCGTCAGATGCTTTCATCTCCTCCATAGTGTATGGCCTGCCTTCTACAAACTGCAGGGCGAACACCTTGAAGAAGTTGGCGTCGGTTTGCTTCACGAACAGTTCCGCTCTGCGCTCATCGCCATTCTTGCGGCTGCCAGTGGTCAGCTGCAGATGCTGGGCATAAGGGTCTATGGCGCAGACAGCCTCCGGCGTTTTCATCTTGTAGAAGAAGTCGGTCATGCCTGCCATTGATGTGCCTTCGGCGCCACAGGTGCCTGTCTGTTCGGGATTCCGATCCGGATGCCACTGCACTGTGAAGTTGTTGCAGTACATCGTCCGCAGACGATTCTCTTCGGGGGCTACAGGCGCGAGCATGGCGAAGTATGCCATTGACATTACCATTACGAAAGCGATTGAGATGGCTGTGCCGAGAACATAGACGCCATCCATATTCTTATATGCTATTTTACGATTTCCCATTGACATTGTGGTTTGTTTTGTTGGTAATGCGAAAAAATAACTTATAACGGTTTAACGAACTATTGTCATATGGTTGTTGTTTTTATTTATTGTTAGTCCGACGAATATCGCGCCGTCTGCCCCTAAGGTCTAAGCCCG
>JABUUG010000083.1:23106-24177 GCA_021443285.1 Bacteroidaceae bacterium | reverse complement strand
GTTGGCCTGCAGCTGCTGGGGGCGTCGCTCGGCGTTGAGGCTGCGTGGCTGCCCGGCTTTCTGCTGGCGCATCTGTTCCAGTTCGAGAAGGGCGGTGTCGTAGGCGTAGCGGGCTTCGCGCACACGCTCTGTCGTGCCGCTGCCGAGCGAGTCGAGGTATTGCTCGTTGCGCCGTTCGGCTGCCAGTCTGCCTACGCGCATCTCCGCCACCTTTATCTTCATCGCCATGTCCGAAAGCTGCGTCTCGTGGCCCACAGCCTGTTGCGCGCGTTGCAGCGAGGCGATGGCCTGCTGGTCCTCACCGCGCTTGTAGTCAGTCTCTGCCGACTGCAGGTCGAGGCGCAGCAGTGGCGTGCCTTCGCTGACGCTGTCTCCGCTCTGGCGATACACCTCCACGATGCGTGTGGAGATGGGGGAGATGATTGCCTGCTCGAAGAAGGGTATCACCTGCCCCGATGCCGGCACGCTGACCTCTATAGTGCCGCGGTCAACGGTGGAGAAGATGAGCGACTCCTCATCGACGGAAGGCTCTATAAGGGTTGCCAGGCCGGCGAGAGCGCCGATGACAACCACGGCTATTGCGCCGTATTTCAGCCGGCGGATGTTCCGCCGCCTGCGCTGAACCTCCATTGGCACGGCGCGGTCCATAGTATCATTTTCCATTGGACTATTTACCATTTAGCTATTGTGTATTATTTGGGAATTGGACAATTTGGTTATTCACTAATGTTTTCCCGGTCTTTAAATCCTTTTGAATTTTTAACCGCAGATTCTTGCCGCTTGCCAGAGCAAGAATCTGTGGTTAAAAGAATATCGTTAAAAAAGTAAGAGGAAGTTTTTCTGTTATTGATCCCTCTCGCAAATCATCTCGAAGTCGGCGTTGATGTCGGTGTTCTTCTCGAAGTCCCAGAGGGTGAGGCTGCGCAGCTGGTAGTAGTAGCTCCAGTAGGAGTATAGCTCTGTGATGTGCTTCAGGCGTGCCTCGTCTTTGGAAGTCTGTGCATCGTTCAGGTCGAGGGTGCTTATGCGGCCTATCACGAATGTCTCCACATTGGTGTTGTAGCGTTTCTG
>JABUUG010000083.1:7984-22540 GCA_021443285.1 Bacteroidaceae bacterium | reverse complement strand
TGCAGCACATCGTTCTCGCTTATCTGCCCCATCTGCCGCTTTGCCTTCGCCACTTCATACAGGCGGTGTGCATTGTCCAGGTTCTGGCGGTATATCTGCACATTCTCGTTGGCGAGCAGCCAACTGAAGTAATGGCTTATGGCATTGCGTGCCACATCTTCTGTTGCGCTGAGGAACTCTGCCTTTGCGGTGCGGTAGCGCAGAGGCTCTATGCGGCGGTTCCATCGCAGGTGGTTCGTGCCGAGTATGGGCTGGTTGAGGGTCAGGGCTACGGGCACTGTCATGAACTTCTGCGTGCCGCCGAAATCCTTAAAGTAGTCGAGCGATGTGGATAGGGAGATTGTGCCGCCCGTAGGCCAGATGTTCTGCGTTACGGAGATGCTGCCGTTCATGCCGATGTAGTTGCTGCGTACATATTCGTAGCTGCCGTCGGCGAGCTGGTATGCGTTGTAGCTCTTGTTGTAGCTGGGCAGTGTGGCGTTGAAGACCACTTCCGGCAGCAACTCTGCGCGATAGCTGCGGTATGCCCAGTATGCGGAGCGCAGTTCGTCGAGCGCCACCTGTGCCTCAACGCTCTGCGTGCGTGCAAGGGCTATTGCCTCGTCGAGGGTCAGACCGCTCCCTCCCGCCCGTGTAGGGGATGGTATGAGCAAAGCATATATAATGGTAAGGCAGAAAAGCTGTGTTTTCATACAGTCGGACAATTTTACGCCTTTTGTCTTTCAAAAAGCGTGCCAAAAACGTAACTGTATGATTATCAGGAGAAATGGAAAAAAGAACACTGTCCATTATTGGACACTTGTCCGAAAATGGACAGTGAAAATGGACAGTGGGCCATTGATTAATGGTTATTGATTATTGATTAATTCGGGGCAACAGTGAGCCACTGTGTTCGAGGCTACTGCCTCGAATTAACCGCTAACCGTTAAACTCAATCCGGAAGCGCGTGAGGTCGTCGGGGTATGTGCGGAGCGAGAAGGTGCAGTTGTGGCGCATGAGTGTCTCGCGTATGATGAGAAGCCCGATGCCCTGACCGTCGCGCTTGGTGGAATAGAAAGGCGTGAAGAGGTGGAGCTGTTGTTCGGGAGTGATGCCTCTGCCGTTGTCCGTTATCTCAAGAGTGGTGGGATGGGAGGCGGTGGTTATTGTGATGTCTCCGCCGTTGCCTATGCTCTCTGCGGCATTCTTCACGATGTTCAGCAGTGCCTGTTCCATGAGTGTGGTGTCAATCATGGCGGTGGGAGACGGTTCTTCGAGATGCAGGTGAATGTTTATGGAGTGCTGGCTGCAGAGTGTTTCGAGGAATGGCAGCGTGTCTTTTATGAATGTGTTGAGGCTTACCTTCGCAGTCTTGGGTTCTGGCAGTTTCACTACATCGGCAAAGCGGGTGATGAAGCTGCTCATGGCGTTGCTGCGGTTTATCAGCGCGTCGTAAGGGCTGTCGTCTCGCGCGGCGGTGTCGGTGTCCTCTGCCTTCATCTGTTCGAGCATGGAGTTGATGCCGGCCACAGTGTTGTTCACCTCATGGGCAATCATGCGGATAACCTTCTCGTAGGCGCGTTTCTCCGCCTTTACCAGTTCGTCGGTGAAGCTCTCTATCAGCACGAAGGGATGCTTGAAGCCGTGGTCGATGAAGCTCAGATGCGATACGCGGTATATGTGGAAGTCGCTCAGGCGCACGGTGCTGATGTCGTCCAGTGGTATCTCGGCGATGGCAGATGCCAAGACAGACTGCACTTCGCTCATCTTCAGCCCTTTCAGCTCCTCCTCGTTTGTGTATCCGAGAGCGGTGAGGGCAGACTTGTTGCAGGAGGTGATATGCCCGTCGAAATCGTAGATGACAACACCCATCGGCGAACAGGAGATAAGCAGGTCGAGGAAACGGTTATGTTCGCGCACCTGCAGCCGTTCCTCCTTCAGCTGGTTCATCATGGTGTTGAACATATCCACGATGTGGTCGGTTGAGGCGTTGCCTGTACGTCGCAGACGTGTGTTCATGTCCTGCGCGCGGAGCAGTTCCGTGCCGTCCTCAATGGCGCGCAGCGACCTCTTCATCCTGAAATGCTGGTAGAGCAGGAAGAGGATGATGAGGAGAAGGAGGATTAATATTATTAATGTGTAATGCAAGGGGGAGTTTTTGAAAATGGAAGTTAAGGGAAGTTAGAGGAAGTTATGCTGCTTCGCAGCGGAAGTTAAAGGACATCTGTTCTTGAGACTCCGGAGTATTGTCCTTTAACTTCCCTTAACTTCCGCGCCGTATGCGCATAACTTCCTTTAACTCCATAATAAACATTTATGCTTAACTAAAAATCAATCTCCTTGCACTGGTAGAAGTCGAGCAGTTTGTAGTACAGCACTGCGAGATACTTGCTCTCCAGCTGTGTCTGCAGGGCATTGAGCAGGTTCGCCTTGCCCTGGTTCAGCTCGGTGATATTCTTCATGCCGAGACGGAACTGTTCGGAGAGCAGGCTGTATGTCGTCTTGTTGCTCTCCACCGTAACCATCGCCGACTCGTAGCGTGCCTTGTTCGTAGTTGCCTCCACCCAGTATGAGTCGATGCTCTTCCACAGGCTGTTGGCGGCATCCACCTGCGACAGCTGGGCGTTCAGTATGTTTATCTTCGCAAGGTTTACAGCAGTCTTCTTGCTGCGGTTGTCGAGGATTGGTATGTTCACGTTCACGCCCACGTTGGCGTTGAAATTGTTGCGCAGCTGGTTGTAGAACGCCGTGCTGTTTGCAGTGGAGTGCGACAGTCCTACCCCACCCGACATCGAGATGACGGGCTTGCCCTGCGCCTCTGCAATCTTCAGTTGCAGTTTCTCCGCCTCTATCTGCTTCTGAGATTTCTGTATCTCCGGGCGACACGCCTTTGCCGCTTCGAATATGGATGTCGCAGACGGCAGGTCGGGCATATCGCCTATCGTTGGCACCGCCACATCGAAGTCGTCAGCCGAAGAACCGGTGTTCAGCTCAAGCAGAAGTTTCAGCATCGTCTTGTACTTCTTCAGCTGCCCCTCCACATTGGTTATGCTGTACTTGTCGTTGGCGACCTGCACCTGCAGCTGTGCAAGGTCTGCCTTGGCTATCGAGCCTGCCTCGTACATGGACACACCTCTCTGATAGTTAGCCTCGCTTATCTCCAGCACCTTCTTGTTCACCTCCAGCTGCTCGTTGGTGTAGAGTATCTGCACATACAGCTGTATAATCTGCTCCTGTATGGAGTTGGCGTTTATCTGGTACTCGTATTGTGCAAGCTCCTTGTTCATTTCACTCGCCTGTATAGCCATGCGGTTGCGGTTGCCGTTCCATACCGTCCAGCTGGCATTCAGCCCGTAGTTGCCGTTGTAGGCTATACGGTTGTCGAGTTCACTCTGCTGTATCGGGTTTAGGGAACCGGTGTGTGTGGTGGAGAAGTCGAGCGAGGGCTTCAGCGCCTCACGGCTTTTGAGGATGTTCTCCTCCTGCGTATCAATGCTCAGGAGGTTCTTTTTCAGGGAGATATTGTTCTGCGAGGCATACTCCAGACACTCCCTGAGAGTCCATTTCCTTGCACCGGCAGGGAGGGCAAGCATTGCCAGGATTGCTATGTAAAAAAACTTTTTCATTTGTCTGCTATTCGCCGTTTTCTTCATTTTTGCGCCCGCAAAATTACTGCATTGTTTTCTCTATGCGCATGAAAACCACCACCCTACTCCGTTTTTTAGAAATTTTTAACATTAGGATGCGCCGATAACCCTGTGTTCCTGTGCCACTTACGCAAGACCAAAACATGGAAGCCGCTCGCGAACCATACTTATTCAACCATTTGCAACATTTATTCAAGCATTCTGGGTATTAACATCAAATATAAATGCCCACTGCGGTAAAACAGGAGTATGCGGAAAACTTTCATCTGTCCTGTCATCATACCGCGGCGTGGTCTTGCAATCGTTTACAAGAGTAAAACAGCTATAAGTTGTACATTACTGATTTCCACTTTATTGCTACTGTTTACTTTTGCGGTCAGAAAAACATTATTAGTAAAATATGAAGTTAAAGGAAGTTATGCGCCTACGGCGCGGAAGTTAANACTTCTTTAACTTCTTTAACTTCTTTAACTCCTTTAACTCCTTTAACTCCTTTAACTCCATAATTATTCATCCTCCCCTGTTTCCATGATTGCCCGCTAACTGAGAATATGAAACTTCTGGCAGAGGCCGAAGATGAATACGGCGAGTATGATGAGGGGGAGGATGTAGGTGAGGTATGTCTGCATCCATGGGGCGTAGCGTATGCCCTTGCCCGTGTTCGCCTCTTTGCTGAAGGCTTCCCAGCCCCAGCCGCCGCGCAGTACGCAGAAGAGGGCATAGACGAGGCCGCCGAGGGGGAGGGCTATGTAGGAGACGATGAAGTCCTCAAGGTCGAGTATTGTGCCGCCGAAGGCACTGAGCCATTCCCATTTCCAGCTGTTGAAGCCCAGCACGCAGGGGATGGAGCCAAAGGTGATGATGAAGAAGTTGATGGCTGCCGACCGCTGGCGTGACCATCCGAACTGCTCGGAACAGCAGGCGATGATGTTCTCGAAAACGGCGAAAACAGTGGATAGCGAGGCGAACGACATGAAGATGAAGAAGAGTGCGCCCCACCATTGCCCCATCGGCATGCGGTTGAACACTTCGGGCAGGGATATGAACAGCAGTCCGGGGCCGGCGGTAGGCTCCACATTGTAGGTGAAGCAGGCGGGGAAGATTATCAGTCCGGCAACGAGGGCGACGAGCGTGTCGAGGGCGGCTATGATGGTGCTCTCTGTCAGCAGGGTGCGTTCACGGTTCATGTAGCTGCCGAAGATAGCCATCGCACCGATGCCTATGCTCAGCGTGAAGAATGCCTGGCTCATGGCGTTGTACAGCACATTGAAGACGCCCACCGCCTGCATACGCTCCCAGTCGGGCACGAGGTAGAAGCGCAGACCCTCGGCCGTGCCGGGCAGTGTGAGGCTGTTGGCGGCGAGTATGAACATCGAGGCGAGCAGGAGTATCATCATCTTCTTCGTAACCTTCTCCAGCCCTTTCACCAGTCCCACGCCGCAGGTCATGCAGCCGAGCAGCACCACGCACACCATCCATCCGCTTGTCAGCATCGGGTTGCCGAGCATGTTGTCGAAGACAGCGGCTATCTGCCCGTCGGCAAGGTCGCCCGTGAACTTCCCCACTATTGCCGCCGCCGAATAGTGCAGCATCCAGCCCGACACTACGGTGTAGAACATCATCAGCAGGTAGCTGCCTATGAGCGACACCCATCCCTGATAGTGCCACTTCGTGCCTTTCGGCTCCAGCTTGGTGAACGCCTTTATCGGCGAGCAGCCGCTGCCCCTGCCCACGCCCAGCTCCATGCTCACTATCGGTATGCCGAGCAGGAAGAGGAAGCAGATGTATAGCAGTACGAAGAAACCGCCGCCGCTGATGCCCGTTATGTAAGGGAACTTCCATATATTTCCGATGCCGATTGCGCTGGCGGCGGCAAGCATGATGAATCCGAGTCGTGAGGATAGTGTTTCGCGTTGCATAGTCGTTCGGTTGTAGGTCAAAAGTGCCGCGCAAAGTTACGTTTTGTGGTGCTATTACCGCCTGAATAATTGATTTTTTGTAGGAATATGTGCATTCACATTAATATATATATGTGCGCTGAGTGCTTATGCAGCCTAAAAACCGTATTTTCGCACCATAAATGTGATAAGCACACCAAACTTTTTGAGCGATAATAAATTGTAAAACCCAATACCTTACCACTATGAAAAAAAATCTACTAAAGTTTCTGTTTTTGTCGTGCTTCATGATTATGGGGTGGCAGAATGCGATGGCGCAGGGAGAAGAGGAAAACCCTATTGACCCCGTAACAGTTGATGTTACTGCGAAGTTGGGTTGGATGGACAGTGTTGCGTTTAATATGGGTTCTGAGTATAATTGTGTGGAAGAGAAAATAGGTTCTTCATATTTCAAACTGGCTAAAGTATCTCTAACTGAAAAAGATGATCCTCAGAACAACACTAAACGCTACAATATGACTTTAGGTAGTTTTACTGTAAGCGATGGCTGGGACAGGGAAAAAAACTTTAATTATATAAAGTTCTATCCTACTAAAACTGGAACTGCTACTGTTGTTTTAACTGTAAACGGAAATGAGTCTGAGCAACTACTTGCGACTATTAATTTTACCGTAACAGATGATAACCCTTCAACTGTTACTATATCTCCGGCAAACGGTTCTACGGAGAAAGTGGATATCTCTGGCGGCGAATCGTTTAAATTCTCCATGACGTTTGAGCATAACATCAGGCATGATGCAGCTGGAAATGTTTTGGATAAAAATGGAAAGCGCTTGGTTATGGATGATGGCTCTACGGAGTACGGCTCCGACCTGATTGAGGTGTATTTGGACCGGTATATTGATTGGGCGAAAGAGTATAACTCTGCACCCGCTTTGCGACAGTCTGCTCCGATACAAAAGATAAAGCGCGAGAGTGTGCTGTCGGCAGTGGTAAACGCAGACAATCCCAAGATGATGGAAGTAACAATAAATGTGGGCTATGGCGCTACATCATCGGCACGGGGCACAAGGGAGTTTGGTCCTAAGCAAAAGGTAAAGGCGAATCATGTGGCAATGGCATCGGTATGTTGTAAGTTGGCACCAGGTGCTATAGGCTTTGAGGATACCAGTGTTGAATCTCCGGAATGTGCTACTACATATACATTGTTGAATGTAAAAGAAGACGAGCCGGACCCATCCACATTCGGTGATCTGACGATAGGGCAGTATGGTGTCAGTACATACTATGCCGAGGACTACAGCTTCGAGGTGAAACCATCGGATAATATAAAGGTCTATAATGTCGATTTAGACCGCACTAACCAAGAGAATGGGGTCGTAATGGAATTGATGTATGGTCAGGTTTGTGGTGCGTTCATGGTAAAAGGTGAGCCAAACACAAAATTCGAGTTCGTGAAATGGAGCAAAGAAGGAGATTATGTTAACGAACTTAAAGATTTCAAGGTTGCAAAGGCTGCTGATATCATTTATAAATCTGATACTGAGAGCGAACCTAAATGTTACAACTATCTGTTCGGAAGATTGGACGATGACACCCCACCTACATTCCACCAGCTCGCTACAAACTATACCGTTCCGGCAGCAAGGGATTACGTGGTGTATCTGCAAACGGAAAAAAATCTGATTCCTGCAGACGGCAAGTCGGTGAAGGTTACGTTCCGTGACGGTAAGGACGACAATGGCACAACAGCCATCTTCCGTGTGGAGACTGACGGTACACTCGTGCCGGCAGATGCAGACGACAGCAGTGCCGCAATGTATAACCTGCAAGGGCAGCGCGTAAGCAGTAGCTATAAGGGCATCGTTATCCAGAAGGGGAAGAAAAAGCTTAATTAAGAAAAGGAGTTAAGGGAGTTAAAGAAGTTAAGGGAGTTAAAGACAAATGACTTTCTACTCAGATAACAGCCTGCAAACAAACTATACAGGTGATGCCTTTAACCATTACTTAACTTCGGGATTAATATAAAGTGTTGTAATTGTAAAACAAATAAAAACAAAGAAATCATGAGAAAAGAATATATAAAGCCAGTTGTAAATGTTTACAATATCCAAACAGAGAGCCTTTTGGAAAATACGTCTCCGGCATATAGCGTAGGTGTAAGCCCAAATCCTCTGACAAAGGATGATATAGATGATTTTGAACATGAGTAAGTAGAGTAGATAGCATCTAATGGGAATCCGTGTAAATCTGCGTAATTCGTAGAGTGTTAATTTCATCCGCTACGAATTATACGGATTTACACAGATTAATGATAGCATCTAATGGGAATCCGTGTAAATCTGTGTGATTCGTAGAGTGTTAAAGTTTGGATTATATTAATATCCTTTACGCGATACTTTAAGTTGAAGAGTAACGATTATTTAACTGCGTTTTGAAGAAATATTACCGTATTTGTATTTTACTGCTGCTACTGCTGTCTGCTTTGACGGCGGTGGCAGCAGAAACTGTTGAGGCGCGATATGAGAAGCTTCAACAGAATTATTCTTATGAGGGAGTACTGCAACTGTTGAAATATTTTGAGACAGAAGGGATAGCAACAAGAATTGCAGAGCCTGACCGCAATAACCGTGAGCAGGCGATGGCTGTGGTGGATGCCGCCATGAGCGACTACTATTTCAACAATGACGACAAGAAGGCCCTCGAATATATAGAAAAGACTCTGTCTGTAGGCAGGAAACTCGGCGACGATAGGCTTATGGAGATGGCACTTTGCCAGAAAGGCTCGTTGTTTAGGAATATGGGAGAGTATGACAAGTCAATGGTGGCATTAAATGAGGCTCTTCCATTGGCAGAGAAACTTCAGGACTTGGATATGCAGACTTTCTGTAATTATATTCTTGCTCAGATATATTTGTTTCAAAAACGGTATGATGCAGCAATTGTCTGTTTTGAAAAGGCGTTGAAGACAGCACAGAATGACTACGATAAAGCGAATTGCTACGGGATGATTGGTGAGACGTTGTGCGAGAGGAATAATTTTGATGAGGCATTAGATAATATACAGAAAGCAATAGTCATATCACAAAAGGCTGGGGATGAAAATGGTGTGGCAGCCCATACGATGCAGAGGGCGGCGATATATAAAAAGAGGGCGTTTGCATATAAAGACAAAAGTTCGGATGATGCGGAAACAGATTTTATGAAGGTTATACCATTCTATGAGAAAATAGGTGATACAAAAAACCTTGCTCTTTGTTATACGCAACTTGGCGATATTTTTATTCTAAAGAAGAATTATACTGCCGCTGCGGAATTTGCGGAAAAAGCATTGGAAAAGAACTTAATGCTTGGTGATAAGTATCAGGTAATGCTAACTTTGCGTGTGCTTTCGTTTGCAAACCGTGAGATAAATCCCAAGAAAGCTTGGGTGTACTATACTAAATACGATTCGATAAAGGATTTGATATTCAACGACAAGCAGAGCGAGCTGCTTGTGCAGTATGAGACTGTGGAGAAGGAAAGAACCATTGAGAAGCAGCAGACGGAGATAAAGCAGCGCCAGATGAGGATGCAGCTGGGCGCCATAGGTGCTGTCGTAATCATCCTCGCCATCATCCTGTTCTTCGCCGTGCGCACGGCACGAAGCAACCGCCTTCATGCCGCACAGCTGAAGGTGGAGCGCGACGAGGCTACGGCGGCAAGAGACGAGGCAACCGTAGCACGCGGCGAAGCGGAGAAGGCGCGCGACGAGGCTGAGAAAGCGAACAAACTGAAGGGTGTGTTCATCGAGAATGTGGTACACGAGCTGCGCACGCCCATCAACGCCATACAGGGCTTCAACCAGCTGCTCACCGACGAGGATTACCCGCCGTCGCCCGAAGAGAGCATGGAGTATATGGGCTATATCACGGACAACTGCAACCTGCTGATAACACTCGTGCAGGACACGCTCGACGTGTCGCAGATGGAGTCAGGCAACTACCCCATGAACATCAGCTCTTTCTCGCTGAAGGAGTCGTGCCAGAAGACTTTGGAGAAGTTCTCCGACAAGGTGCAGCCGGGCGTGCAGCTACAGCTTGCAGAGTGTGGCGACTTCAGTGTGACGAGCGACAGGGTACTGATAGAACGCCTGATAGCGAACTACGTCTCCAACGCCTGCAAATACACCTACGAGGGCAGCATAACACTCGCCTTCTGCAAGACGGGAGAAGAGAACTGGGAGGTGGCTGTAACAGACACGGGCGTCGGCATAGCTGCGGAGAACGCGGAGAAGGTGTTCGACCGCTACGAGAAACTGGGCAGCTACATACAGGGCAACGGCATCGGTCTGGCAATAGTGCGCCTGATAGCGTATCTGCTGCACGGCAAGGCGTTCATGGACACCGCCTACACCGCCGGCGGCTGCCGCTTCGTGGCGCAGTTCGACTGCAAGGAGAGCTAAAGGAGATATTTTGGGGAGTTGAAGAAGTTAAGGGAGTTAAAGAAGTTAAGGGAGTTAAAGAAGTTAAGGGAGTTAAAGGAGTTANATATCTATTAATTATGAAGTTAAAGGAGTTAAAGGAGTTAAAGGAGTTAAAGGAGTTAAGGAAGTTAAAGACATTACCTATGTGGTTTGTGTTCAGTTAGTTATCATGCAAAAGTCATTTGTCTTTAACTCCTTTAATTCCTTTTAACTCCCTTAACTCCCATTTATAGAACCCACCTTTAATCAATAACCATTAATCTTCATCACTGTCTTCGAGTGTTTCTATCAGGAAGCTGACGGGGCGGAAACCGTCGTTGCATGAAATCATTGCCGACTTGGGGTTCTTCATCCATCCGTCATAGAAGTTGCCGCCGCCATGGGCGAGTGTCATCACGAATGGCGACATCGTCTCCCATGCGCTGAGGCACAGCCCTTCGGGGCGTTCCCATCCGTTGGCGATGAACACCTGTCCCTCCTGAATGTCGCAGGCGTGCTCAATGGGGTTCTCGTATTGCTCCATAAGGTCTTTGTGGCATACCTTGCGGATAGCGGTTATCTTGATTTTCTTCATGTATTGTCTTTAAGTGTAGTGAAGGGAAGATTTTCTTGGGAGTTAAAGAAGTTAAAGGATTTAAGGGAGTTAAAGACAAATGATTTTTTCTCAGAAAACTATTTGAACACAAACTATATGGGTAATGTCTTTAACTCCTTTAACTTCCTTAACTCCTTTAACTTCCACCCGTTATATTCTCACACTGTCTCCTGCGCTGATATAGGAGATACGGTCGCCCATGATATCCTTCATTTCCTCGTATGCTTCGCTTCCTGTGCAGTGGCAGGTGTAGCACATGCAGTTCCGGGCTTTCAGTGCATGGGCAAGTCCGTCGATGAAGTCGCGGTCGTTCACTCCCACCACATGCATCCCTCCCACCACGTGCGTTACGGGTTTGCGCGTTATCTCTTCTGCTCTGGATATGATGTTCAGAATTCCCCCGTGCGCACAGCCTGCTATCAGCACATTGTTCTCGCCCTCCTGGAGTATCAGGCTCTGTTCATGGCAGAAGTCATCGCAGACAAACTGTCCCGAGACTTCTTTAAGTATCCGTCTGTTGGCGGGGGAGAAAAACTCCTTTCCGCTGCATCCCGAAAACAGTGTCAGCCCGTCGGATATGCAGACTGTTCCGTCTGTGAGCCTCATCCTTTCGTTGTCCTGCAGATGGGGGAGTCCTCTGTATGTAAACCTTCCGTTCCTCTCAGAGTAGTATGCGCCGAAAGCCTTCTTGTGGATATATATTGGCGGCTGCGATGTATGGGAAGTTCCATGATTCATGGCGGTGCCGCCGCTTGTTTGGTATTGTTTTGCGTCATTGAGGGCGAGGAAGGTGGAGAGTCCGCCGCCATGGTCGTAGTGGCCGTGGGAGATTACCACAAATTCCGCCTCTTGGGGGTTGATGCCCATGCTTGCGGCATTGTCGGCAAATAGTGCGCCCTGCCCGAGGTCGAAGAAGAACTTCCTGCCGCACGCCTCTATCCAGAGGCACAGCCCGTGTTCTGTGGGCAGTCCCCGGCGTGATGTGTCCTCTATGACAGTTCTTATCAGCATGATGTGGTGATGGCGGGTTCTGTGATTATCCTTCCTGCCCATACGCAGACTATGCCCACGACGATGCTCGCCGCCACATACAGCACGCTCATCAGCATGTCGCCCTTTGTGCCGAGTGTCCACGCCTCGTTTGCAAAGGCGGAGAATGTGGTGAAGCCTCCGCAGAAACCTGTTGCGAGCAGCAGCACATGGTTGCTGTTCAGCGCACCCGACCTCTCCGACAATCCATAGACAATGCCGATGATGAGGCAGCCGAGGGCGTTCACGATGAATGTCCCCAGCGGAAACGCACCGCTGCACCACTGCTTTGCCAACACCCCTGTGAGGTATCGCAGACAGGTGCCGGCAAAACCGCCCGCACCGGCTATTATCATTGCTTTCAGTAGTTCCATGGTTTGATGGCGGTGTCGCCGCTTTTTGAAAAGCCCGAATTATGCGGCAAAATTAATGCAATTAAGCCGTACTGTCAAAGAAATGCTATGAGAAACGTTATTTGAACCCGTATTTCCCCCTGATTACGGCACGATGGAGGGTTAAAAGGGACTGTCAGTCCCATAAGGCCTCCAAGTATTCTCCGAAGGGGATAATTTCCGCGAATTGCATGTGGCGGAAGAAAAGTTTCCCTTAAGGTGGATTCAGACCGTTTTTTTCACAAGCAAGGGCAGTCTGTTCAAACTGCTAATTTGAAAAAACAATTTTCAGGTGGTAATTTACAGAACCCACCTTTATCCCCTACCTCGCCAGGAACAGGAAGTCGTACATCTCGCAAAGAGACTTGCCCTTGGTGTCGGACTCGAAGACGAAATAGAGGGCGTGCTTGCCTTTCTGCCCTGCGATGTTCACGGTGGCAGTGAGCTCTGTCATCGTCTGCGGCATGGCGGCAGTGAGGGCGAAGGAACCTATCTCCACTCCTCCCCTGCTCTTCCACGGGCTGTCAATCATAACCTTTATCCTTCCGCTGACGCCCTCCGGCTTCGCCCGCAGCTGCAAGCGGGCTGCCGGACAGTTGGAGAGCTTATCCATATTCATGTATTTGTAGCCCACGATGGAACCAGCGGTATTGTTGACCACCGGCGCAAACGGCACCTTGCAGTTATATGGTGCTTGATAGGAGGCGGAGTCGGGATAGACGGGCTTTATGTATGAACCGGAATAGACGTATTTGGGATAGACCTCGCGCGTCTTCTCCGGTCCGGTTGTCCAGCAGGCGAGTCCGGCAGGCTGGCGCACGGTGGGGTCGAGACCATCGCGGAGGAAGCCCTCCGACGTATATTCCGCCTCAGAGATCATGACCTTTCCGCCCTTGCCTTTCTCCACCTTCACGTCTATCGGTGCCACCATAGCCTGACGCGCATAGCAGTCGAGGCCTATCTGGCGGTGGTAGAACACATACCACTGGCTGCCTATCTTGCATATACTGCCGTGGGTGTTTCCACCGGGCATGGCAGACGCTATGACATTGCCCTGCTCGTCTGTCTCTCTGGCACGGGCATCGATTATCGTGCCGCCATACGTCCACGGCCCCATAGGCTTGTCGCTGTAGGCATAGGCGAGGGTGTAGTTGCTGCCGTTGGCAAGCCCGAACTCGCCGGGGAAGGTGGTGCGGCTGTAGATGAACACATACTTGTCTTCTATCTTCCTTATGCTCGACGCCTCGAAGAAGCGGAACACGCCTTCCTTCCTACAGCCCGACACCATATCGGTGACAGGCTTCGTGCCGGGCTTCACGCTGCACATGGTCTCCGGGTCAAGCTCGGCGCAGTTGGACGTCTCGAAGCCCCAGTAGCCATATACTCTGCCATCGTCGTCTATCAGCACAGCGGGGTCGAAGCCAAGGCATCCGTAAGTCTCCGTGGGTTTCTCCTTGCTCCAGTTGCACACTTGGAACGGTCCGTCGGGACGGTCGGACTTGGCAATCATGGTATTCCTGCCACCGCCCTGATTGTTCGGGTAGAGGTAGTAGGTCTTCCTGCCGTCTTTGCCGGTCTTCACCGCCACATCGGGCGCAAAGAGCACATCGCAGGCGCCGTCGGCATTGAGCTTCTCGCCGTTAGGCGCTTCGCTCACCTTGAATATGAGTCCGTCGTAACGCCAGTTGGTGAGGTCGTCAACGGGTGCTGACCACACCACCTGGTCTCTGCCGCAATACATCCACCGGAGGTTGTCGTGTGAGCCATAGACATACACGCGGTACTTGCCCGGACAGTCGGGGTCTTCAAACACATACGGCTCGCCATCGGGGATAAACTCCCACAACGGCATGTAAGGGTTCTGGGCAGAGGCAGTGAAGAATGAAGAGTGAAGAGTGAACAGTTTGCTTTCGCAGAATGGGGTAAGGAGCGCGGAATAGAAGAGAGAGAAGAGGAATAAAAGAGTTTTTTTCATGGTGAGTTATGTTTTGGGGATGACATGTCTATATGTTTTATAAACGTGAAGGAAGGAAGTTTATTGCCTTGGAGGGAGATACGGATGTACTTATGTGGGTGGAAAAGGATGGCGTATGCGGGGTGTTTTGCGGCGATTTGAAGGAAATTGCAGGGGTGGCTTCATTTTTCAACGCCAAACCTTTTCTGTGTCATGGGAAATTCTTAACCTTGCAGCCTGCTTTTATCAGTTTGCTTCAGGACTGACGCTCCGAATGCGGGGGCTATGCATAACCAATAACCAACAGAACATTAATCCCACAAAGAAAATGAAAACAAAAAGAAATCTGGCAGTCATCGCTGTTTCTGCCTTACTCATCGGTTGCGGCTCACAGAAGCCGGAAAACAAGTGTGTCGCCCCGTTGCCCGCCGGCATCAGTGTTGATAACCTGCAGGATTGCAGAGTGCCTGCAAAATTCACGTCAGGCGACTTCAACTGGATGGGCGGCAACCTGAGCATGACCGTTTACAATCAGGACCTGTACGACGCGGTGGAGGTTACGCAGCTACAGGTGGGCGACACCATCATCTACGACGG
>JABUUG010000083.1:0-6838 GCA_021443285.1 Bacteroidaceae bacterium | reverse complement strand
AAAGGAGTTAAAGGAGTTAAGGGAGTTAAGGGAGTTAAGGGAGTTAAAGACAAATGACTTTTCTGGAAACAACTGTCTGAATACAAGGCATATAGGCAATGTCTTCAACTCCTTTAACTTCTTTAACTCCCTTAACTTCATGATTAATAGATGTTGCCACACATCAAATCTCCCCTGCCAGCGACTGCATAAGCAGGCGTTTCAGCTCTGCCGTATCGCCAATGCTGCCGAGCAGCACCATGAGTTTCGTTACGGTTGCCTCTACCGTTGCGTCGCTGCCGCCGATGACTCCCGTTTCTGAGAGTTGCAGTCCCGTGCCGTAGCGTGTCATCTCAACCCTTCCGGCGAGGCACTGGCTCACATTAACTATAATGATATCGCGTTCACGCGCCTTCCTGAGCAGTTCGGCGACCCACTCCTGCTTTGGCGCATTGCCGCTGCCGTAACTGCGCATCACTATCGCCCTAAGCTCCGGGGAGTCCGCCACATGGGAGATTATCGCGGGGTTCATGCCGGGGAACAGCGAAAGCACCACCACATTGGGGTTGAAGTCCTGCACGAACACGGGCGGCCGGCTGTAGTCGGGCTTCAGCATATTGCCCTCATGATACTCGATGTTCACCCCGGCATCGCCGAGATGGGGGTAGTTGAACGAGTCGAAGGCGGCAAAGCCTTCGGCGTTAATCTTCGTCGCACGGTTGCCGCGCAGCAGTTTTCCGCTGAAGTATATGCACACCTCCGGCACCATCGCCCTGCCGTCCGGACGCTTTGCCACAGCCACCTCGATGCTGGTTATGAGGTTCTCCTTGCCGTCGGTGCGCAGCTTTCCTATGGGCAGCTGGCTTCCCGTGAGCACAACGGGCTTTGCCAGGTTGCGCATCATGAACGACAGTGCCGACGCGGTGTATGCCATGGTGTCGGTACCGTGGAGTATCACAAAACCGTCATACTGCTCGTAGTTCGCCTTTATTATGCCGACAATCTCCGCCCAGTTGTCGGGCCGCATGTCGCTTGAGTCTATCGGGGGGTCGAACTGCAGGGTATAGACCTCCGCGTCTATGCGGTTCAGCTCCGGCACACACTCCAGCAGGCTGTCGAAGTCGAGAGGCTCCAGCGCGCCCGTCTGCGCATTCTCGCCCATGCCTATCGTGCCGCCCGTATATATCAGCAGCACACTGTTCTTTTTCTTGCTTTCTGGCATCATATTCATCAAGTTTTGAGCAACTTTTGTGCAAAGGTAGGAAAAAAACTTTTCGCGCAACGGCATCGGGGCTTTTATTTCATATATTTGCGGCAATAATAGCCACAATTAACCACAACTTATAAAATACTGATAACATGAAAAAGTTTATGGACGAAAACTTCCTGCTCGACAACGAGGTTGCACAGGAGCTCTACCACCAGCACGCATCGAAGATGCCAATCATCGACTACCACTGCCACCTGATACCCTCCATGGTGGCCAACGACCACAAGTTCAAGAGCATCACAGAGCTGTGGCTGGGCGGCGACCACTACAAATGGCGCGCCATGCGCACCAACGGCGTTGACGAGCGTTTCTGCACAGGCAAGGACACCTCCGACTGGGAGAAGTTTGAGAAATGGGCTGAGACTGTGCCATACTGCTACAGGAACCCTCTCTACCACTGGTCGCACCTTGAGCTGAAGACCGCATTCGGCATAGACAAACAGCTGTCGCCAAAGACAGCACGCGAGATATTCGACGAGTGTAACGAGAAGCTGCAGCAGCCCGGCTACACAGCACGTGGCTTCATGCGCCGCTACAATGTGGAGCTTGTCTGCACCACGGACGACCCCATCGACGACCTTCGCTACCACAAGCAGACCATTGAGAGCAACTTCGAGATACGCATGATACCGGCATGGCGTCCTGACAAGGCGATGGCTATAGACAATGCGCAGAACTTCATGGCATACGTACACCAGCTCGAAGAGGCGTCGGGCGTTACAATCTCCGACTTCCAGTCGTTCGTCGACGCCATCCAGAAGCGCCACGACTACTTCCACGAGAACGGCTGCCGCCTCTCCGACCACGGCATAGAGGAGTTCTACGACGAGCCATACACCGACTCGCAGATAGCAACCATCTTCGAGAAGGCTATGCGCGGACAGGAGCTGTCGAAGGTGGAGACACGCCAGTTCAAGCACTGCATGCTGAAGATATTCGCAGAGCAGGACTACGAGGCCAACTGGACACAGCAGTTCCACTACGGTGCCATTCGCGACAACAACACTAAGATGTTCAACATCCTCGGCCCTGACACCGGCTTCGACTCTATCGGCGAGTTCAACACAGCCAAGCAGATGAGCCACTTCCTCAACGAGCTGAACATGGAGGGCAAGCTCACACGCACCATCATCTACACGCTCAACCCATGCGCCAACGAGGTGATAGCCACAATGCTCGGCAACTTCCAGGACGGCTCATGCCCGGGCAAGATACAGTTCGGTTCGGGATGGTGGTTCAACGACCAGCTCGACGGTATGCGCCGCCAGATGGATGCCCTCTCAGTGCTCGGTCTGCTCAGCCGCTTCGTCGGAATGCTCACCGACTCCCGCTCGTTCCTCTCTTATCCGCGCCACGAGTATTTCCGCCGTCTGCTCTGCAACATCCTCGGCACAGACGTGGAGAAGGGCCTCATACCATACGACATGGAGAACCTCTCACGCATGGTGGAGGACATCTCATACAACAACGCAAAGAACTACTTCAAGTTCTGATACCCCTCTTTGGACATTACGCAAAAATCCCGGAGAACATCTCGCTGCTCTCCGGGATTTTTGTATTGTTGAGGAAAAGTATATGAATGTCAGCCTACAGCTCCATAGACTCGCGAAGCAAAGACAGCTCCGCATCGGTGATCAATCTATATACCGCTTTGAAAGGGGGGCGAACTCTTCTATGCGGCGGTCGCGTAGGAAGGGCCACCAGCGGCGCACATTCTCCGAACGCTGCATATCGACATCTATGACGGCAGCAGTCTCTTCCTCGCCTGCCTCATAAAGCATCTCCCCCTGCGGCCCCGCGATGAAGCTGTGTCCCCAGAACTGTATGCCGTTGGTCTGCGCCGACGGGTCCGGCTCATGGCCGCAGCGGTTTACGGCGATTACGGGCAGTCCGTTTGCCACGGCGTGTCCCCTCTGCACGGTCTGCCATGCCGTGAGCTGACGCTGCTTCTCGTCGTCGGTGTCGGTGCTCTCCCACCCTATCGCTGTGGGATAAATCAGTAGCTCAGCCCCCTGAAGCGCCATCAGACGCGCTCCTTCGGGATACCACTGGTCCCAGCATACCTGAACGCCGAGCACGCCCACGGAGGTCTTTATGGGCCGGAAACCGAGGTCGCCGGGCGTGAAGTAGAATTTCTCGTAGTAGGCTGGGTCGTCGGGGATGTGCA
Organism: Bacteroidaceae bacterium; assembly: GCA_021443285.1. Classification (GTDB taxonomy): domain Bacteria; phylum Bacteroidota; class Bacteroidia; order Bacteroidales; family Bacteroidaceae; genus Prevotella. The sequence goes on along the minus strand of JABUUG010000083.1, from coordinate 3,422 downwards.
TCTTGCGGTATATGCCGGCAATGCTGCCGTCCTTTTCAAGCACGACAGCCGTATTATGATACAGCCCCGGCGCACGACGCTCAAAGAGTGAGGCGACGAGGACTATGCCAAGTTCCTTTGCAAGACTGCCATAGACCTCGGTAGACGGGCCGGGGACGGGCTCCGCCAGGTCGAAACATTCCGTGTTCTCGGTCTGGCAGAAATACAATGTGTTGTGCAGCTCCTGCAAGACAACAAGCTCTGCGCCCTGCGCGGCACACTGCCTTACGGCTGCCTCTATGCGCGAAACATTGTCACGGACATCTGAGCTCTTGGACTGTTGGACTATTCCTACTAACATACTGGGAATAAGGAGTTAAGGGAGATATTTGGGGAGTTAANTTAAAGGAGTTAAGGGAGTTAAGGGAGTTAAGGGAGTTAAAGGAGTTAAAGACATTACCCATGTGGTTTGTGTTCAAATAGTTTTCGGAGAAAAAGTCATTTGTCTTTAACTCCTTTAACTTCCAACCTCAGTTACCACTCCTTTAACTCCTCTTCTTTAACTCCCCTACTTGTTTAACGGTGCGGGATACTGCATGGTTATGCAGTGGAGCGAGCCATGCTGGCGCACCAGCACGCGGCAGTCTATGCCGATAATCTCGCGGTCGGGGAAAGCCTGCTGTATGACATCCATCGCCTCGCGGTCGGTTTCGGGCTGCCCGTATGTAGGTACCAGCACCGCGCCGTTTATCACAAGGAAATTGGCGTATGTGGCAGGTAGTGTCTCGCCTTCATAAACCACTGGCGAGGGCATTGGCAGACGTAACAGGCGGTAGGGTCTGCCCTCTGCCGTGCGGAACGCCATGAGCTGCTCCTCCATGCTCTTCAGTCCCCACGACTGCGGCGACTTGTCGGTGTCTTCATACACATAGGCTATAGTGTCGTCAGGGCAGAAACGCGCAAGGGTGTCGATATGGCTGTCCGTATCGTCGCCCGTCAGTCCGACATCCTTCAACCACAGCACACGTTCCGCACCAAGGCAGTCGCGCAACATCTGCTCCGCCTCCCCACGACTGTGGTAGTTGTTGCGGTTTGGAGCGAGGAGGCAGTCCTCTGTGGTGAGGATTGTCCCCTTCCCGTCGCTTTCTATGGAACCGCCCTCAAGCACGATGTTCAGGCGGTCGGCATAGTCGGCATTGTTGTAACCTAATGACTGTAGCAGATTCCGGTTAATCTGATTGTCGAGGTTGGCGGCGAATTTCAGTCCCCAGCCGTTGAAGCAGAAGTCGTTCAGCGTGATAGTGCCGTCGGCATTGCGCGTAGAGATAAAGGCATGGTCGCGCGCCCATGTGTCGTTGATGGGGCCCTTGAAGACAACAAGTCCCTCGCGCTGGTTTATCTCGGCGGCGATGCTCTCATAACAGTCAATTACTTCGTCGAGGTATGGCGCCCAGTCGGTCTCGGCATTGGGCAATGTGAGCTGCACACACTGCTGCTCTTCCCATTCGGCAGGGAGAATAGTTTTCAAGGAGAAACGGATATTGGTTAGGGATGGGGGGATTTTCTGAGATGCCGGAATGCCGGAAGCCCGAAGGCCCGAATCTTGAATTTCCGGAAGCGTTAATTCTTAAAGAACCTTGGCTTCAGGACAGACTCGCCGCGGCACTCTGCTGGGAACCATGCGTAGAAGAGGGAGCCCTTGTTCAGCTCTGACTCCACGCCGATGCGGCCGTTCATGGAATCCACGATAGCCTTGCATATGGCGAGTCCGATGCCTGTGCCTTGCTGGTAGGCGTCGAGCTTCTCAAACTTGTTGAAGACTATCTCCTGCGCATCCGACGGAATGCCGACACCTGTGTCTTTCACATATATGTACAGTCCGTTGTTGCGGTATTCGTAGCCCATCTTAACAGTTCCCTCGGTGGTGTATTTCAGACCGTTGGAGACAAAGTTTCTGAGCACCTGCTGTATGTGCTGCCTGTCGGAAAGCACCTCAAGGTCGGAATAAGCGTTGTTCTCGTCATACACGAGCTTTACACCCTCAGGTATATAGTTGTCGCCATCCAGGAAGTTGTGGTAGAAATTCTTGAAAAGCGCGTTCAGGCTGAACCACTCGTTGATGAAGTCCTTCGCATCGAAGACGTCAAGACGGGTGAGCGTAAGGATGTTGTTCACGATGTTGAGCAGGGATTCAGTACTGTCGTTTATATAGGATGACAGCTCCTTGCGGTCTTCCTGAGTGAGCTCTTCGTCGGCAATGATGGAAGAAAAGCCCAGGATGGCGTTGAGCGGAGTGCGTATTTCGTGGGTGATGTTCGAGAGGAAGGCGTTCCTTACCCTCTCCGCCCTCTCGGCGAGGAGCTTCTCCTCGTTGAGGATTTCAATCTCCCGGCGTATCTTCGTTACGTCGTTTACGGTGGTGATGATTGAGAATCCGCCGCCCGGAGTGCGCAGATAGTGTTTCTTCACCTCAAAGATGCCATAGAGCGTGCCGTTGGTGCGCGTAACGGTGAGGTCGTAAGAGAGGTTCGACTGCAGACCCTCGATGAGCATGCTGTCGTAGCTTTCGCTCTTCTCCACATCCCAATAGCCGAAGTTTCCGGTGTCTGGCAGGCACTCGAACATCTCGTGGAAGCGGGTGTTGTAGAATACGGGGTGGGCAAAACGTCCACGCTCGTTGCGCACGATGACGCCGGAATTCATCTTGTTGAAGCGGCGGTTCACCACATCGTTTATGAAGAACTCGCGGCGGAGATAGATGTCCTTTTCAGGGACGGGGTCAACAGAGCAGAAGAGGATGTTGTTGGGGCAGTGGATTACATCCGCTGTGGCTATGTATTTTATTCCGGTTACCGATGATATGAACGATATCTCGAAATAGGTGTTCTTCCCCGTTTCCAGAGCCTCTTCGATACAGCGCAGAGATATATCTACCGCAGAGTGGTTTCTCTCAGTTACAACCTTATACAAATCCCTGAGGTTCTTGCCCTCGAGTTTTGGGCACAATGCCACTATGAGCGGTGAGTCCTGAGGAGTGTTTACCTCAATGATGTCGAGGTTTTTGTCCATCACAACCTCCGTAACGGGAAGCTGCAACGCGTTTCTGTTGTATTTCATAGGCTAAGTTTTTTTGTTTCATGCACTTGTTTCTGTCAAAAAATGGCAAGACGATTAAGGTTGGGAAGATGTATTGTAGTCAGCCCTCGTGAAACAAAGGTCGAGGACGATGTTTTTCGGGTCTTGCAGGGGGTAGTAGATGTATCGGAAGGAGTAGCCCGCCTCTTTGTAAATCCTGAGGGTAGTGCGGTTTTTCAGTTGCGAGAGCAGCTCTTTGTGGCACAGATCTATGTCGAGGTTGCGGTATTCAAAGTTGGGCGAGAGGGAATAGTAGTAGCGGAATGTCTTTGTGCGCGTGTCAAAGGTCATGCTGTCTATGGTGAGGT
>JABUUG010000082.1:14047-20056 GCA_021443285.1 Bacteroidaceae bacterium | reverse complement strand
TCCGAAAACAAAGTGATGTGCATTTGCGGATAATTCAAAAAGGTGGACTCTTGCAGAAGCAGGAATCCACCTTTTTTAGCTAAAGGACATACTTAAGGGTGCTAAAGGGCATACTTAAGGATGCTAAAGGGCATACTTAAGGGTGCTAAAGGGCATACTTACGGGTGCTAAAGGGCACATTTAGGATAGCCTGTCGTCAGCGGAGCAGATTGGGCATCTCCACCACATTTACGAACAAGCTCTTGTATTTGTCGAAATCTTCCTTTAGGGATGGGATGTTTCTTGGCTTGTCTGTCGTCTTGCCGTTTGCGATTTCCCGTATGGCGTTGCAGTTCCCCTTGTTGTCAAGGTAGTGGCGGCTTTCATCTCCAGCCCTGCCGTCATCTGTCGTTTTGCAGTAGTGGAACATCAGGTTTCCGGTATCGTCAACGAGATACTCTTCGTATGTTGTTCCAGAGCCGTTGAGTGTGTTGCTGTTGCTTTTCACGCGAATGAAATACACCTGCTTGCCGTGTCTGCGGAAGTCGTTGTCCATCTCGTCGTCAAGTATGTCATAGAAGAACTCCACATGCTTCTCCTGCCGTCCGAAGGCGTAGTTGTCGCACATCGTGATGTCCGTCTTGTTCCTCTTCTCGATGCTCTTCTCAGCCGCATCCATTTTCTTTTTCGCGTCTGCATACGCTGCCCTGATTTCTTTCACACGCGCCTCCGTCTGCGCCTTGCCTTGTGCGGAGGCGGTCAGGCAGAACAGGCTGGCAAACAATACCCAAAACAGGTTCTTCATAATTCCTTTTCTTATTTTGCGGTTGACTATTGCGGTTCATTCGGGCGACAAGTGCCCACTATGCTGAATGTCTTCATTGAATGAAGTTGTAAAGCCCTTTGACTATCTCACCACCTGCGTGAACTCCGGCGCTTCGCCCTCCTTGTTGCTTGCAGTAACATACACGAGAGCCTTGACGGGTTTGCCCTGTGCGTCTTTGCTCTCCACCTCGAAGATATATTCGGTGCCGTCGGGTATTGCACGGCTGCCCACAGTCAGCGGTGTGCCGAGGGGCATGGGGTAGTCGCCGCACGCCTTGTCGAATATCTCCTTGTCGGCATCGGTCATCGGCTTCTGATCACTGAAGGGCTGCTCCTCATCAAGCGCTCCGACCGCTATTCCGCTGCGGATGAGGAAAGTCTCTATCTCCGCCTTCGCCTTTCCGATACGAAGGTTGCGCACGCCGTAGCCGTCGAGGAAGGTTGCGCCGGGCTGCGCTTCCTTCAACGCAATCGTGGCAGCCTGCAGTCCGCCGCTGCCGAAGGTCACGAAGGGGACCACCACCTTGCCCTTCAGATCCACTGACTTGATATATGCAGATACCGGCGGGGCAATGGTGCCAAACCATATAGGGCTGCCTATGAACAGCGTGTCGTAGTTGGCGATGTCGCGCCTGATAGGCTTTATTTCGGGGAGGATGTTCTTCGACATTTCGTCCTGGCAGCGGGATACGGTCTGCTCGAAACTGCCGTTGTAGGGGTTCACGGCTTCTATCGAGTCCATGTCTGCGCCCACCTGTTCTGCGAGGATGTCCGCCACTTGTTTTGTCGCTCCAGTCTGTGAATAGAATATCACGAGCGATTTTGACTTGCTTGCTTCCATAAGCTTTGCCTGATTGCCGCATGCTGCCAGCAGGGTTGCCATGCAGAGCAGTATGCCGTTAAATGTTCTACGTGTTTTCATTATTTATAAGGGGGTTAAGAAGAATATTAGGATGACGGAAGAACCGGAATACCAGAAAATCCGAAAGAACCGGAAGAACCGGAAATGACGATTTACTTTTTCCTGTTCAGCAGCCGGTTTACTGTCTCAATGACCTCTGCCAGTTCAAACGGTTTGGAGATATGTCCGTCCATGCCCGCCTCCTTCGACTGCTCGCGGTCTTCCTTCATGGCGTTTGCCGAGAGGGCGACGATTGGTATGCCGGCTATTTCCGGGTTGTCGAGTCTGCGTATGCGCCGTGTAGCCTCGTAGCCGTTCATGATGGGCATCTGCACGTCCATGAAGATGAGGTCGTATGTGCCCGGCTCCACCTGCTGCATACGCTCCACGGCATACTTTCCGTCGTTCACCGACTCGATGAGGGCTCCGCACTCGCCGAGTATCATCTCCGCTATCTCGCGGTTCATCTCGTTGTCTTCCACGAGGAGTATCCTCACGCCGTCGAGCCCGGTCTCCGGCTCTTCCTCCGCTGCCTGTTCCTCCGCCTCGCTGTCTTTTGGCTTCACGGCATTCTCCAGCAGCGCGACGAGTTCGGACATGAACATCGGCTTGCTTATGAAGGCTGTTACGCCAGCCTCCTTCGCCTCTTCCTCCATCTCGCTGAAGTCGTACGAAGAGAGTATTATTATCGGCGTGTCGGGGCCGATGTCCTTGCGTATGCGGCGCACCACCTCTATGCCGTTCATGTCGGGTATCATGAGGTCGATGACATATACACCAAACGGGTCGTTGAAGTTCTTGGCATACTGCGAGCGCAGCACTGCGTCGTGGCCGTTCATGGTCCATTCCGGACGCATGCCTATCTCTGAGAGCATACGGCAGACGCTCTCGCAGGTGTCGTAGTTGTCATCCACGACAAGGGCGTGGGTGCTCTGCAGTTCGAGTATCTTGTAGTCGCGTGCGCCGTTCTCGTCCGCCTTCTTGAATGTCAGGGTTATGATGAACTCCGTGCCCTTGCCCTGCTCGCTCTCCACGGTTATCGCGCCGCCCATCATGTCGATGATGTTCTTCACGATAGCCATGCCGAGCCCTGTGCCCTGTATGCCAGAAACCGTCGATGTGCGCTCACGGGTGAACGGCACGAAGATGTCCTTCAGGAACTCCCTGCTCATGCCTATGCCGCTGTCCTTCACGCGGAACTCGTATGTGGCGAAGCCGGGCTTGTCGCACGCCAGCTCCGTGACCTTCAGCGCAATGCTTCCGTGTGCGGGGGTGAACTTTATGGCGTTGGACAGCACGTTGAGCAGCACCTGGTTGACGCGCAGGCGGTCGCACCACACGTTCTCGTCCTTCACATCCACAGTGTCGAGGAAGAGAGAGAGCTGCTTCTTCTTCACGTCGGCCTGTATGATGTTGCGCAGGTCGTGGAGCATCTCGGAGAGCGAGTTCTCCTTCGCGTCAATCTCCACACGCCCCGACTCTATGCGGCTCATGTCGAGCACATCGTTGATGAGCGAGAGCAGGTGGTTGGACGAGGTGTGTATCTTGTGCAGGTAGTCCTTCACCTTCTCTGTCTCCGTAACGTGCGATGTGGCGAGGGCGGTGTAGCCTATGATGGCGTTCATCGGCGTGCGTATGTCGTGCGACATGTTGTTCAGGAACACCGACTTCGCCTTGTTGGCATGTTCAGCCATGGCGAGCGCCTCCTCCACGAGCTTGCGCTGCTCCGCCTCCTGCCGCATGATGGAGTCCACGTTGCGGAAGCTCGCCACGATGGTGTCTTCCGAAAGGCGCACAAACTTGAACTGCATGTAGTGTATCTCTCCGTCGCGCAGGATGCGGTAGTTGCCCGTATAGTCCTCCCCTGCCTCCAGCCTGCTCATTATGTTGTCCATCTGTCCCGCCTTGTATATGGCCGGGCGGTCGTCGGGATAGACATAGGTGTCGCAGTAATATTGCCATGTCTCGTCATACTCAAACTGCTCCATCCGCTCGCCGTTTTCAGCTTCGCGCACGGCGGTGGACCCCTGCTGCTTCACCACCTCGAGCGAGCGTTCGTCGCTGTGTATGAGGTATATGTTCAGATAGTCCTTGCCCAGGGCGTCGGAGACGAAGTTCGACCTGCGAGCGCTGTCCAGAGCCTCCTGCAGCATCTCCTCCTGCTTCACAAACTGGTTGATGTTGCGGAAGCCGATGATTATCCTGCCGTCGGCAAGCCGCAGGAAGCGCACATGATAGGTGTCCAAAACGTCTGTGCCTTCCACAAATTCCCGGCTTTCCTTGCCGTCTCTGTCTCCCCTGACCCTGCGGTAGCGGTGTATGCACTCCTCCTGGTTCTCCAGCATCTGCATGATGTGCTCCATTCTGCAGAACTCATACATGGCGTCCTGGTCTTCCGCATACACAGCCTCCTGTATATACTTCCTCAGGGCGTACTCGTAGGGTATGCGCGACCGCACCGCCGTCTTCGTCGGGTCCGGCACATACCCCGACTGCTTCTGCACCTCTATCGTGGCATCGTCGGTGTGCACGATATATACATTGGTGTATTCGCGTGTCAGTCCGGATGTGATGTTGTAGACCTCCTCCAGCTCTGTCCTGCGCCTTATCTCGGTCTCTTCCGCATCGACAGCCTTCTGTATGTCGTTGAACGTGCCGAAGAAGAGGTGCGGCACACCCTTGGAGAAGCGCGTGAACTTGCCGCGGACGGAGAACCAGTGATACTCGCCCGTGCCGAGCTTCATGCGGTATCTGAAGGCGAAGCCCGACTTCTCGCGCTGTGCCTGGTTGTAAATCTTCGTTACGCGGGGCGCGTCTTCCGGGTGTATCAGTCCCAGCCACTCCTCGTCGCTCTGCGGCAGTTCTGCCGCGCTCCTGTAGTGGAGTATGTTTGCCGCACTGCTGCTCCACAGTGTCGGACTGCATCCGCCTTCGTCGTCGAGGAAGAAATACCATATACCCGACTCCGTCAGCTCGTTCACGAGCGTCAGGAACTCGTCGCTCTGGCTCAGTGCCTGCTCCAGCATGACTCGCTGCTCCGCCTCCTTCTTCACGATGGAGTCGATGTTGCGCACGGCGAGGATGAAGCTGTTGGCGTTGAGCGGGCGGCACACTATCTGCATGTGGTGCTCATACTGCACCACGCTGCGGTACTTGTGCTCCAGCGCCTTCGCCAGCATAAGCCCACGCTTTATGAAATCTATCTGAAGGAACGCCCTCATACCCTCCCTGTCGGCGGGATGCACAAGGTTGTCGATATAGTAGCCTATCGTGTCCTCAAACGATGCCGTCAGATTCTTCGTGCGGTCGGTGTCGAAGGCATACAGCCCATCCTGACGGCGGGCCTCCATGGTGTGGAGCTCGGTGTCCACAACATAGACATTCTCGAAGTCGTCGAGGAGCGAGTATGTGATGTTTGCCGACTTCACCACCTCATCGTGCGCCTTGCGCAGCTCCTCGTTGTAGCTGTCCGTAATGTCTATCATGCTGCGCTGCAGGACGGGCTCCTCCCCCGGGCGCACTATCAGCTGGGCAGACCCGAGGCACACCAGCTCCTTTCCGTCCTTATGCCGCACGTGGTAGTCATACTCCACCTTGTCGCCATCGTTCTTCAGCCCGTCTATGAGGCGCTTCATGTGTGCCGCATCCTCCGGCAGCACAGTGCCCACCACGCCGTCGAAGCGGTCCGCCTGCATGTCCTCCACGCTCTCATAGCCGAGAATCTGCAGGGCTATCCCGTTGGCATAGAGCAGGCGGTTGGTGTCGCGTGTGTATTGGATGATACCGCAGCTGACGGCAGAGAGGTAGCGCTCCAGTTCCTCTCGCGTGCCGCTGAGCTCCGACTGCATTTTGAGGTTCTCGTGTATGTCCTGGAACGACACATACACAGCCTTCACCTCCACGCCATCGCATCCAAGCTCCGGCGTGATGACAATCCTCAGCGTGTGAGGCTTGCCCTTTATACCGAAACCCTCAAGGGTGAACTCCTCGCTCTTCGTCAGACCTGAAAGGTAGTCCACCGCCATCCTGCTCCTGAGTGTTGGCGCCTTGTGTCTTTTCAAGACAGGAGACCAGATTGTCCGGACTGCAATCCTGCTGGAAATCGGCCTCATATATTTTATGTCGCTTTTGCGCTCGGGTCAAATTTTGAGCCTTCATTGCAGGACTTAATTCCATTTGTTCAATTTTTTCTCTTTCTATTTTTTCTAATAATGGTTGATATGAAATATTATATTTAGGATTTTTAGATATTTTAGTTTTAATGAAGCCGAATGGAAGAATTGAGTTTAATTCTTTATATGTTG
>JABUUG010000082.1:12234-13337 GCA_021443285.1 Bacteroidaceae bacterium | reverse complement strand
GTCGCAGTTCAGCAATCTGAGCCGAAAAACAGTCCGGGTTATACAACATAAGGATGCAAGCCGCTTGCAGATGCTGAAAGACGAAACATTCGACGAAGGCTTAACCCCCTTAACTCCAGAATTAACAGAAGTTGCCTACAGCACTGACAGGTATCTCTCACCGGTGTCGGGTAGAAGGGCGACGATTGTCTTGCCTTCGTATGCTGGTTGCTTGGCGAGAGTTATGGCGGCGGAGAGCGCTGCACCCGACGATATGCCGACGAGCAGCCCTTCCTCTCTTGCTGCGCGGCGTGCCATCTCATAGGCAGCGTCGTCGCTGACTGTCATCACGCGGTCGATGTATTCGCGCCAGTAGTTCTCCGGGACGAAGTTTGCGCCGATGCCCTGTATCTTGTGCGGGCCGGCAATATTCTGTGAAATCATAGGCGAGCTTTCAGGCTCTACAGCCACAATCTCTATCTTGGGGTTGTGGCTTTTCAGTCCTTTGCCCACACCGCTGATGGTGCCGGCACTGCCCACACCTGCCACAAAGACATCGACCTTCCCGTCGGTGTCGCGCCATATCTCTTCGGCTGTGGTGGGTATGTGTGTCTGAGGGTTGGCTGGGTTGCTGAACTGTTGTGGTATGAACGCGCCGGGTATGGTCTGCTGCAGTTCGAGGGCTTTGTCTATTGCCCCTTTCATGCCCTCGGCAGCGGGGGTCAGCACTACTGTCGCGCCGTAGGCACGCAGCAGCTTCTGCCGCTCTATGCTCATGGTTTCGGGCATGGTGAGTATGGTCTTGTAGCCTTTCACAGCGCCAATCCATGCCAGTCCGACGCCTGTATTGCCGCTTGTAGGTTCTATGATAGTGCCGCCTGGCTTCAGACTTCCGTCTGCTTCTGCGGCTTCAATCATGCCCAGCGCCACGCGGTCTTTCACGCTGCCGCCGGGGTTGAAGAATTCCACTTTGGCGACAATGCACGCTTTCAGTTGTTCCGATTTACTGATATTGGCGAGCTCAAGGAGCGGGGTGTTGCCGATAAGGTCGGTGAGGGAGGAGAAGAACATGGTGTATTTTTATAAATGGGAGTTAAAGGAGTTAAAGGAGTTAAAGGAGTTAA
>JABUUG010000082.1:8489-11147 GCA_021443285.1 Bacteroidaceae bacterium | reverse complement strand
ATTCGAGGCAGTAGCCTCGAACACAGTGGCTCGTTGATGGTTGTTGGGATGCCGGAATACCGGGATGTTGGGATGCCGGGGTTTTTGTTGTCTGTGCGAAAAAAGGCGGGTGCCAACAGATTGACACACCGCCTTTTTCAGTCGTTGTAATAGAGATTAATATGGGAACTTGCCTGCAGCGGCGCCTGCCATGATTCCCTCGATGAATGCGGGATAGAAAGGAGCCATGCCTGCGTTACGGTTGAGGTAGCCCATGTTCTCGCCATCTTCGCTGCCCTGAACATTGTTGTCCCACAGGAGTGCCGGGAAGCCGTAGTTCTTTGCGGTCTTCACAACCATCTTCAGGAAGTATGCCTGCGACTCTATCTGCTTGGCGTTCTCGATGTGTGCAACACTACCGAACTCGCCCATGATACATGGAACGCCGTTGTCGAGGAACTTGGCCTGCATGGCATACATGATGTCTTCAAGCTCCTGCTCGCCATTGATGTATGCGCCGTCTTCGCTCTCGTACTGTGCACCCCAGAACTTGTTCGTTGCGCCACCGCCAGCATAAGAGTATGGCTGGTAGTAGTGGAACTCAAGGATGAGGCGGTCGGCAACCTTGTCTGTAGGCATTGCGAAATCTGCGTTCAGAGCGAAGTTCGGACTTGCTGCCATAGGCTGTACCATGAGGTTACGCCAAGCGTTGTTGCTGCCAGTAGCGCGTACTGTGTTCACGAATATCTGCGTGAGCTTCTGCTGGCGCTTGATAGTCTCCGGAGTGTAGCTGCCCCAGTTCTCAACACCTCCGGCACACTCGATAAGCTCGTTCATTGCTCCGAAGATGAGGTGCTCGTCGTAGTCCTTGAATGTAGTGGCAATCTGGTTCCACATATTCCCGAAGTTTGCTTCAACCTCTTCGTCATTATATGTTGAAGGGTCGAGGCGGTCGTACCAGTTGTCGTGGTGCGAGTTGAGTATTACATACATGTCCTCTGCCAATGCCCAATCCACAATCTGCTTCACGCGTGCCATCTCCTCGGCCTTGATGTTCATCTTGTCGTCGGCGCGTACACACCAGCGTACAGGAATACGTATGGCGTTGAAGCCGTTGTTCTTCACGCCCTGGATCATCTCTTGGGTGGTAACAGGGTTGCCCCAAGCCTCTTCGCTGCCGTCAGCCTCAAGAGAGTTGCCGAGGTTCCAGCCCACATTTATCTGCTTGGCGAGGTAGTAGGCGTTCTTCTTCATGCCATCAGGAGCGGCAGCGTTCTCGTTGGTGTAGTTCCACTTTGCCTTGCCGGGCTGTGTCAGAGAGACAACCTTTTTGATGGAGGTGTTGTGGATATACTCGAATGTTATTGTTGCGCTGCGCTGCTCGTACGAGCGGTTTTCTGAAGCGATGATGGTCAGGTATTTTGTTGAGGGAGTTCCCGGCTCATGCTCCAGACGGCACCACCCGTCGCTGGCTACTGCACGCCAGTTGGCGGCAAACTCCGTCTGCAGGATGATGGTGTCTTCCTTGCTGGTGTCGAATGCCAGATTGTCAGCCATGTTGATAGGTGTTGTTACGCCATCATAGCTTATCATCGGACTCAGATCGTCTTTCTTGCAGGCTGTGAATACAGATGCCACAGCCAGCAGTGATAAAAAATATTTCAGTGTTTTCATAATAAATCAGTTTTATGGTACGAGTGAAACCTTAACAACCTGCATGCTCTGGCCTTGTGTCAAGACAACTCCACCCCATCCCTGTGGTGTGGTGAATGTCTGGAGCAGGTCGGCGGTTATTTCTATATCGTAGCAGTTGTCGTTGGCGGCAAGGTCATAGTTCTCTGCCTTGATTTCTGCGAACATAGTTCCCCAGTGGCCTTCCCAAATCTGAGCCTGCCAGTCGTCAGCTGTCGGATTGAACTTGATGCGGAGCTTGCTGCCCACCTTTGCGCCATTGTCAATGAGCTGCTGTCCACCGTCCTGAAGGAGATAAATCTGACCTTCGGCAGACCAGCCGAGTGTCTCGCAACCCTTCCAGAGCTCGATTTCCTGAGAAATCTTCTGTATGAGTGCAAGCTCGTCAACAGTCATGCTCTGACCTTGACAGAGGACGATACCGCCCCATCCCTGTGCAGTAGTGAACTGCTGGATAAGCTCGTCTGTGAGGGTGATGTAGTAGCAGTTTTTGTTTGCCTCAAGGTCGTAGTTGTCAGCCTTGATTTCGTCGTACATTGTTCCCCAGTGGCCTTCCCAAATCTGAGCCTGCCAGTCGCTTGCAGTAGGAGTGAACTTGATGCGGAGGATGTCGCCGGCCTTAGCGCCGAGTGAAATCAATTCCGGTCCTCCGTCTGTTCCCATATAAACCTGACCATCGCCAGACCAACCGAGTGCTTTCGGACCTGTCCAGAGTTTTGTTGTAATCTCTCCGGCAGGCTTCACAGCCACATTCTTGTATTCAATCTCTCCGTTGTCAGAAACGAGCTTCACAACCGACTGTGCTGTCGCATTCTCTGGGATGTAGAACACAAGGACACCTGTCTTGGCACTGAACACAAACTTCACCTCTTCGTCGTTCACATAAACATTTGTGAGGTGTTCGCCATTCTTCACAGGTACGCTCATCGTAGTGCCAGCCTCTGGAGTGTTCTCCTCGTCCGGCCATTCTGTAACGTAGCAGAATAC
>JABUUG010000082.1:5732-8467 GCA_021443285.1 Bacteroidaceae bacterium | reverse complement strand
GAGCTTCAACCTCTGTGCCGTTGGCAAGTTTGAGCATTGGCTTGCCTGACTGTGCGTCCATTGGCACTGTCAGCTTCAGTGTCGTGCCGTCGGCAGAGCAGTCGCCTTCGCTTACGGTGTAAACGCCGTTGCCGAATGCTACAGACTTAACGAGGTCGAGGTTTGTACCAGTGATTGTCAGTGCGCCGCCAGCATTTGCCGGGTTGTTGTCGTAAGAAGTTACGGCAGGCTTCACGAGAGTGAATGCCACTTCTGTGCTCTTGCCGTTCAGCATTATGAGGTTGAGGTTGCCTTCAACAGCAGTCTCTGGTACGGCGTTGATGGTTATCTTGCCGTCTGCGTAGCTGAACTCTACCGGGTCGGCAGCACCGTTCATGGTGATTGACACTACAACGTCGAGGTCGTTACCCGTAACTGTCAGTGGCTGTCCAGCCTTTACAGGGCTTGGAGCGGCAGCGCAGTTAGATGGAGCGACAGTGGTGATTGTTCCCACAGGTATCTCTACGCCGCTCTTAGCAACGAGATTAACATCGCCGTCTGGTGCAGCTGCCGGGAGGACAAGCTTCAGGGTCTTGCCACCATCGTCGGCAAAGATGAGGTCCTTTACATATACGTCCTTGCCGAACTTCACTGAGTCAACAAGAGTGAAGAAGTTACCGCTGATGGTGAGTGTCTCGCCCTGCTTTATCGTAACGTCTCCGAGAGCCTCAGCCTCGCCGCGTGGAGAAGAGAACTTGGCAACGACAGGAGTGCCTACAACGAGTGCGCTGTTCGACGGAACGATGTTGTATGTGAGGGCATCCGGGTCCTCTGCCTTTGTGAGGTCAGCAGTGTAGAGCTTGAGCTTGCCTGTGCGGGCCTTCTCCGGCACTACCACCTCGATGGTATAGCGGTCGTGTGATACGAAGTCGTCCTCCGACACCCATACACCGTCGGCAAACTCCACCATGTGGATGAGGTTGAGATAGTCGCCCTGAATCTTTATCGTCTCGCCCGGCATCACTTCCTTACCCTTTATGAGTATGGTGTCGATGGTTATAGGCTCGTCGTATGAGAGTGCGGTCTTGGTGAGTATTTCCTTGCCGCTCTTCGAAATGAGCTTCACAATGCCCGTCTCAGGGCCGTCCTTTGGCACTACGATGCGTATTTCGCTTGGAATGCCAGCCTTTATGACCTCAATGTTTGTTATTGGGTCAACGCCGGGAATCTGTATCTCGCGTATCTGGTCGAGGTTGCTGCCTATGAAGCGGAGATAACCGCCGCGCACCACGGGCTGCGGGCCGTAGGCAGAGAGCGACACGTCGCCCATGAACTGGTTGGTGTCCACAACATCCTCGCTACATGCCGTCAGCGATACGCCTGCAACGGCGAGCGCCAACATCATTAATATATTATATATCTTTTTCATGATTGTATGTGCTTATTGTTTAACCACTTTTACTTGATAGGTACAACACGGATGTTGTCGTAACGGAAGATAGGAGTACATGCCGTACCGTTCACACCGCCACTCCACGGCCAGATGATGAAGCTGTCGAAGCTTTCCTCTGAGAGAGCCACCTTACCAGGTGTGCCGTCAGCGTTGTAGGTGAAGTCAGAGAGAGGTATCGTCACTGTTACCCAGTCGTTGCCAGTGTCGTAAGAGCCTTTCTCAACCCATGGGCGATAGAGACCGCGGCAGAGGTCGAGACCGCCGCTTGCACTGGTGTGGATGTAGGTGTTGTTCTGCCAGTCATCGTTTGCACACTGCTGGTTGTTCACGAAGAGTATCTGCATAGAGCCTGACTTCCATGGGTTTGTACTCGGAATGTAAAGCTCGAACTTGAGCGCGAGGTTGTTTGGCTTTGAGAAGTAGCCCGGTGCGAAGGCGTTGCGCAGCGGAGTGCCTGCACCTTCCTTGATGCTCATCGGGTTGCCGTTCCAGTTACCGCACCAGAATGACATCTTCAGCTCTTCCTGCCATGCGCCTGTCTCGTCGAGTTCTGCCGGACCCACCTCTGCATAGTAGCCGTCGATGCCGTCAACATCAGAATACTTTATCTTGAGGTTCCATCCCTGTGGCACGATACCCTTCGTTCCGGAGTAGTCGGCAAAGCCGTCGGGGTTGTCGAAATTGGTTATCATACCGCGAGTCTCCTTGTAGTGGAATGCCGACTCGGTGGTGCCGTAGATGGTTGTTACAGTGATAGGGCCTTCCTCAATGCCTTCCGGCATGGTGAATGTGATGGCAGTCTCGGTGATCTTGTCCACAGGAATCTCTTTCCCTGCGATTGTCACCTTAAGAGGTATGTATTTGTCGTCAGCGAAATAGCTGCCGAGAATCTGCACCTCTTTGCCCGGCTTGGCATACTCGTTGCTCATGCCGAGGATGGATGGAGCGGGAACGAGCACATGGAAGTCGTACAGTGTCTCCACGCCGTTCTTGTTTATCATGTGGATTTTGTCGTCAACAGCTGTTGGGATAGTTCCCGGCACGCTCACGATGAGAGTCTTGTCGGTGATGTAGCTCGTGTTGAGAATCGCCTTCTTGTCGTTGAAGTAGAGCTCGGTGATGCTCCTGAGGTTTTCTCCGACGATGCATATCTGGTTGTCGAGATACGCGCTCGTGATAAGCGAGTCGCTTGAAGCACTGCCCACAGGACGTATGTAGTGTATGACAGGCGTACCGTCCTGAATCTGATATTTGTCCGGCTCGTCCTTGCAGGCTGTGCTGAGGAAGGCGTTGACCTCAGCGT
>JABUUG010000082.1:0-5718 GCA_021443285.1 Bacteroidaceae bacterium | reverse complement strand
ATTATATGCTTTTTTCATTGTTGTAAACATTTTATGGTTGGTGATTATTCATAGCTGTACACCTCGCGTACACTAACAGATATGGCAGACTCCTTGAGGTGCGGGTTGAAGGTGAGGTCTTCTGTCGGGAAAGGTATGGTGAACGTTTCCTTCGAGATGTTCGGCTTCGGCACGCTTGTGTCGTAAACAGGATAGTCGCCCTCTGCCGGCTGGAGGTCCCATTTGCCGGTCTTGTAGCATGTCTCGAAGAGAGCCTGGAGGTTCCAGAACTGGTTGCGCTTCTGGTTCTGTATCTCTGCTATGGCTTTTTCCGGAGCGTAGTATGAAAGGCGCACGAAGTCGTACCAGCGGTCGCCTTCAAGGGCGAGCTCAAGGCGGCGCTCCTTCCATACATCGTCGAACGTGAGGGTCTTCGCATCCTCTGCTGTAGGCACTGCGCGCTTGTGCACTTCGTTGAAGGCTTTGAGGCAGGCTGCATCAACCTGTCCGAGCAGCACCTTTGCCTCCACATATACGAGGAACACGTCGGCAAGACGGAGGATAGGAGTGCAGAGTGCGCTCGCCATACGTCCGGCGGAGATGCCCAGCACAGCCTCGTGGTCTTTGTTGTTGCCGTAGAGGTGCTTCACGCAGTTTGCGCCTGTTCCTGACTCCAATGTTCCGCTTGCAGCAGGGTTGAAGTCTGCATCGAAGAAGTATTTCAGGTAGTCGAAGCCGCCGTTGTCGCGCCAGAAGTATGACACTACGTCGCCGGCAGTCATCATTGTGGCCTTGCGGCGGGTGTCTATATCGCCGCGGACGCCGGGAGCAGTGCTTCCTTCAAGCATCTTCAGGCCGAAAGCCTCCTGGAGGTCAACAGATACGCCGTTCCAACCGCCCCAGCAGTCGCCGAACTCGTCCATGTTTGTAACGGCGAGGTCGCTCTGCAGGGAGTTCTGGCGTGTCCACTGTGTGCCCAGTGTCGTCCAGCGCCATGCTATCAGGTTCTCAGGGCAGTTGTTGCCTTCAAGTTTGAAGCATGTGGCATAGTCCTTTTCCAGTTCGCGTTGGCGTGTGGAAGGGTCAACGAGTGGTTCTGCATATTCAACGGCTTTCTGCAGGTCGGCAGTGTTGACAGAACCGCTGACACCGGCTTTTGTAAGATAAACCTTTGCGAGCAGACCTCTTGCGCAGTCTTTGTCGAGACGGCCTTCGGCGCATTTCTCCGGCAGCCATTCTATTGCCTTTTCGAGAGTCATGATGATGTATTCATATACATCCTCCTTGCGCACCTTGTACTGGTCGTTGTAGTTGCCGTCCTCAATGGTTGCGGCATTGTCGTGTACGATAGGCACATCGCCGAATGTGCGTACGAGATAGAAGTATGCCATGGCCTTCCAGAGCAGGCATTCGCCCTTGGTCTGTTTTCTTACGGCATCTGTAACTGCTGCCGGAGCGCCACTGATATACTTGTAAACAGTGTTGGCGTGGCCGTTCACTGCCCAGAGCGAGTAGGACATGTTGCGGAGGTCCTCATCGTTTGAGTTCAGGGAGAAGTTCAGATATGGAGACTTGCTCCACCAGTAGTTGCCCGAAAGCACCTCGCCNTTGAGAGAGAAGTTCAGATATGGAGACTTGCTCCACCAGTAGTTGCCCGAAAGCACCTCGCCCACCTTGAAGAAGCCGCGTTGGAAATCGTACCATGGGGAGTTGTACAGGTAGTTCACGCCAGCGATGCACTGGTCGTTTGTCTGGTAGTAGTTGTTGACAGTGTAAGTGTCTTCTGCGGGACGGTCGAGGAAATCATTGCACGACGTCATGCCGAGACCCGCTACAACAACACCTAATATATATTTAATGTCTTTAAGTTTCATAGTTGTGCCTTTCTTTTAGAATGAAACATTTAAACCGAAAGAGAATGTTGTCGGAGAAGGATAACGACCGTTATCAAGACCAAACACGTAGCCGTTGGCGTCAGTGGTGGAAGCGCCGATTTCAGGGTCGTAGCCCTTATACTTGGTGATTGTCCATACGTTCTGGATGTTAGCATAGACGCGGAGGTTGGTCAGATAGATCTTCTTCAGTATCTTTGATGGGAATGTGTAGCCCAGCGAGATGTTCTTTATGCGGAGGTAAGAACCGTCCTCAATGTAGCGGTCGGATATGTTAGAGTTGTATGAGTTTCCGACTGCTATACGCGGGGTCTTTGTGGTTGGATTGGTGACATACACGTTTGTTACGTCCTCATACCAGTTGCCTCCCTTTGTCGGGTCGATGGCAGCGAGCTGTGCGCGGTCCACGGTGTAGTCCTTTATCTGGTTGCTCCATGTGTTGGTCATCTTTGAATACTGCATGGCGGTGTAGTTCATCACCTTGTTGCCTACCGAACCGTTGATGAATATCGAGAGGTCGAAGTCCTTGTAGCGGAAGGTGTTGGTGAAACCGAAGGTGAAGTTTGGCAGCGGCGAACCGATGTTGGTCTTGTCGCTCGCGTCAATCTTGCCGTCGCCGTTCACGTCCTTGAACTTCAGGTCGCCCGGCCAGATGGTGTTGGCCCTGTTGTACTTTGTCGGGTCTGTTACGTGGCTCACGCTTCCGTCAGCGTGTGTAACGTAGGTGTTGGTGCTGACAAGCGTGTTTACAGGCGAGTTCAGGATGTCGTCGAAATCCTTGTAGACGCCTTCTACCTGATAGCCGTAGAAGTTATACATTGACTCGCCGACGGTTGACATCGCCACAACGTCGCTCCACTGGCCGTAGCCGATGATGGCGGCAGAGGTGGTGCCCTGAAGGGCAACGAGTGTGTTGCGGTTGAATGAGAACTGGAGGTCAGAGTCCCAAGAGAAGTTCTTGGTCTGCACAGGGCGTGTCTTCAGGTCGAGCTCGACACCGGTGTTGCGCATTGTGCCGTAGTTGCCGTAAGGTGCGGCGAGAGCGGAAGAACCGTTACCCTGGGTACCCATGTAAGAAGGCAGCTGCATCATCATGAGCATGTCCTTAGACTCCTTGCGGTACCAGTCGAATGTGAAGTTGATGCGGTTGTCGAGGAAGCCGAGGTCGAGACCGATGTCGAACTGCTCCTGTGTCTCCCACTTTATCTTCTCGTTAGGCATTCCCGACGGGCGGTATGACTGACCGAGTGCAGAGTACATTGTGGAGAGTGCCACGCCCCACTTGTAGCCACCGATGTTGGCGTTACCGGTCTGTCCCCAACCGAAGCGGAGCTTACCGTTAGAGAGCCACTTCACGTCCTTCATGAACGCCTCGTTTGAGAAGCGCCAAGAGGCAGCCACTGAGTGGAAACCTGCCCAGCGGTTCTTCGGACCGAAGTTTGAGGAACCGTCGTAACGGAAGGTGTAGGTCAGATAGTAGCGCTCGTCGAAGTTGTATGTTGCACGGGCGAAGAACGATGCCATGGATGCGCTGCCGAAGCCGGATCCGATGGTCGGTGTGCCTGTACCGAGCGATGGGTTCAGCACGTCGTTTGTAGGCAGACCGGTGTTCTTGATGCTCTGGTATTTCCATGTTGACTCCCAGCACTCCTGACCGAGCATGGCTGTTACGCTGTGCTTGGCGAACTTCTGGTTCCATGTCAGGTAGTTCTTGAGCTGCCAGAAGGTGTTGCGGTTGTTCTGCCAGCTGTCTTCGTTAGACTCCTTCTTCCATCCACCGAGGTCAACAGAAGGCTCGAAGGTCTCTGCGTCTGAAGAAGAGAGGTCGTAGCCGAGCTCTGCGTGCCATACAAGGTTCTTCAGGAAACTTACCTCGAAGAAGATGTTACCTGTGAGCTTGCGGCGGTTCAGGGTGTATTGGTTCAGTTGTGAGAGGGCGACAGGGTTTGGAGATGTCCAGCCCTCGCGTACCACTGTGGCGTATGAACCGTCGATGTTGTAGATTGGAATATCGGGCAGAGTGTTCAGAGAGTATCCGATGATACCTTCCTCACCGTCGGCACGCTTCAGGTCGTCCCTGGTGTCGGAATATGTTACTGAGAGTCCGAGCTTCAGCCATGACTTCAGCTGTGCGTCGAGGTTTGTACGGATAGACAGACGGCGGAAGTTAGAGCCGATGATGGTACCCTGCTGGTTCATGAAGTTACCGGAAACATAGTACTGCACCTTGTCGGAACCACCCTGTGCCGACACCTGGTGAGAGTGCTGTATGGCTGTGCGGAAGACAGCGTCCTGCCAGTTTGTACCCTTGCCGAGGATGCTCTCGTCCATGTACACCTTGTCAGCCTGCTTCTCCAGCACCCAGCCTTCCTTTACATAGCCCTGATAGTACTGTGCATACTCGCGCAGGTTGAGGATGTCAAGACGCTTGTTCTGGCGGCTGATGGCGATAGAACCGTCGTAAGAGAACTTTGCCTCGCCGCTCTTACCGCGCTTGGTGGTGATGAGCACAACACCGTTGGCGCCCTGGGCACCGTAGATGGCGGTTGCCGAAGCGTCCTTGAGGATTTCCATGCTCACGATGTCGGCAGGGTTGATGGTAGAGAGAGGAGAGATGGTGGAAACCTTACCGTTACCGAGACGGTCGCCCAGACCGAAGTCGGAACCCGACTGGCCGCCGCCCTGTACGATGACACCGTCAATCACATAGAGAGGCTCCTGATTGGCATTGATAGAGCTGATACCACGCACGCGGATGGAAGAGGCGGAACCAGGCGCACCTGAGGTCGTTACGGCTGTTACACCCGTTGCACGGCCCTGGAGACTCTGGTCGAGGGATGTGATGACAGAACCCTTGATGGCGTCTTCACCCAATGAAATGGAAGAACCGGAGAGGTCGGACTTCTTCATCGTACCGTAGCCGACTACTACTACTTCCTCCAGACCGGTGGCATCTTCCTGAATAGTAATCACCATACCGTTTTTGGCGGTGAGTTTCTGTGTGAGGTAGCCCACATACGACACGACAATCTGCGTCTTGCCGGCAGGCATGGTCAGGGAGAAATTACCGTCGAAATCGGTAATGACACCCGAACCGTTAACCCCATCAACGCTGACTGTTGCACCAATCACAGGCTCTCCGGTGGGGTCTTTCACCACACCCTTCACCGTCGATTGGGCAAAAGCCACTGTACCCGTTAAGAGAACGAGCACCAGCAGTGCTAATTTTTTAGTCATAAAAGGATAATTTTAGGATTAAGATTATATTAAGATTATTCGTATTATATAATTTAATGTACGCGCAAAGGTCGGTACGCGCTTTAGGAACTGGTTAGTTGGCGTGTGTTACGGTATAGGTTGCTTTGTTGCTCTGTGGTATTAGATTTTCCAAATCGCTTTTATGGGCAACGACTTACAGAAAAACTGTGTTGCCATACCAGCCTTCATTTTGAGGGATAATTTGGACACTGCAAAGATATGTGTAATTCTTAAAAAATCTTAACAGTGGTATGTTTTTTGCAAAAAAACTATCAATATTTGCCCAAAACACCCTGTTTTGCAATCTATATATGTCAAAACAGGTTAAATGCTAAAGACCATCGCCCACGATGATACGTTTTCTCGCTGTAGGAAACCGTATCATGGTGGGCGCAATAAAATAGATGAGCCACAAGCTATGAAACACTGATAACAGACATTATCCGCATCATTTGCGGCTTTTCAGCCTTTCCCATGCCAGACATTCATGCCGCAGGAATATGGTTTACTCCAGTACTTTTATGCCAAAGTACTGGAGTACTTTATGCCAAGTACTGCAGTAATTCATGCCCAAGTACTGGAGTAATCC
>JABUUG010000081.1 GCA_021443285.1 Bacteroidaceae bacterium | reverse complement strand
TCGCAGTAGGCGGGGATGGGGAGCTTTGAGAATGTCTGGAAATACTGCAGGCAGGCGTCCTTCCACCATATCGCGTCGTGCTCCTGTATGGCAAGGCGCTGCTTCACGTCGTCATAGGTGTTGCCGGGTATGCTGCCGTCTGCCTCATATCCTCGGATGTCGTGCTCTGCGTTATACCAGATGTGCTGCATCTCGCGCACCTCGTCGATGCCGTGCTGATAGCGGTAGCACAGCTCGTCCCACAGCGTGCGGCGGCTCTGCAGCAGGTCGCCCCACTTTACATGGTGGAACCAGAGGACATACTTGTCGGGGCATTTCTGGCGGTCGTCGAGCTTCTTTGCCATATCCTCAGGGTACTGTGCGGTTGCGTTGGAGCCTGTGCTGCTGCGGTTGAAGCCCAGTCCTTCGGCGTCTGCGCGGTGGTAGTATGAGGGCAGCCAGTCGGGGCGTGCACCGTCCACGGCACACCATGGCTCAGGACCGTAGTGGTGTCCCCATGCGAAGATGTGGTGCAGACCGAGCGGCATCATGAAATCGACCTCCGCCTCGCGGCTGATCATCAGCATCTGGAGCAGACGGTCGGTGAGGCGCTTGTTGCCGCCGAATTTCTTTTCAAGCCATTCCCTTGCGACATCCTTTGCCTTTGCGTGAGGGTTGGCAGCCATATGCGCGAAGGCATACTCGTTGAGCTTGGCGAAGAAATGGTTTCCCTTGGGGTAGTTGCCGCGGTTTGACACGCCGGCAGCGCCGACATAGTTCATGCGGTCGCGGTATTTGTTGATTGTGCGCAGTGTCTCTTCCCACATCGTGCCGAGGTAGATGATGTGGTTGGCGTGGCCGAGATACTCCTGCGTAATCTGGAACTCCGCCATGACCTTCGTCTTTGGCAGTGCGAAGAACAGTGGCGATACGGGCTCACGCGGCTGGAAGTCGATGGGGCCGTTCTTAATCTGGATAATCACGTTGTCGCGGAACTTCCCGTCGTAAGGCTGGAACTCTATGTATGCCTGCTTTGCGCGGTCGGGGTCGTTCTGGCTGTAAACGAAGGCACGCCACATGATGATGCCGCCGAAGGGCTTCACTGCATCGGCAAGCATGTTGGCTCCGTCAACATGGGTGCGGCCGTAGTCCATCGGACCGGGCTGACCTTCGGAGTTTGCCTTGACAAGAAAACCGCCGAAGTCGGGTATCTGCTTGTAAATCTCCTTCGCCTTCTTTACCCACCATTTGCGGACATTCTTGTCGAGAGGGTCGGCGGTGGAGAGCCCGCCGATAACCATCGGCGAGGCGAAATTGATGGAGAGATACACCTTTATGCCTTCCTTGCGGAAGATGTCGGCGAAGTATTTCACGCTGTCGATATACTCCGGCGTGAGGACTTTCGGCGAGGCATTTACGTTGTTGAGCACAGTGCCGTTGATGCCTTCGCTCTTCAGCTCCTGTGCGTATTTGTTGTAGTCGTACTGCCTGTTGCAGTTCCAGAAGATGCTCTTGCCGGCGTAACCGCGCTCAACAGTGCCGTCGAGGTTGTCCCAGTGGTTCAGGAGGCGCAACTGTAAGGGGGCGTCGTCGGCAAATGCAGACAGGCAGGACAGCAGTGCTGCTGCAAATAATAGGGTCTTTTTCATGATGATATTAAATGCTAATAGAAAAGCCCTCCTGATTGGGGGAGGGCTTTTATGTCTGTTTATGTGAGGATTACCCTTCGATAGTCTTTATCTTGCCGTTCTCGTCGTACTCAAGTTCGCATACCTTGAGTGAGCGGCACCAAGACTTGCCGCCAGAAGGCACTGAATCGTGATGGAAGAGATACCACTTGCCATCCCATTCCACGATGCAGTGGTGGGTTGTCCAGCCAGCCTTTACAGGTGTGAGCACCACTCCCTGATATGTGAACGGGCCGTAGGGGTTGTCGCCTGTGGCATAGCAAATCATGTGTGTGTCGCCTGTGGAGTATGAGAAGTAATACTTTCCGTTGTACTTGTGTACCCATGATGCCTCGAAGAAGCGGTATGGATTGTCGGCGGTGAGACGCTTGCCGTTCTCATCGAGGATTTCCACTGCGCGTGGCTCCTCTGCGAACTCCACCATATTCTCCTTCATCTTCACCACGCGGGGCAGTATTGCCTCTTCGCTTCCCTGTGGCAGATAGGGAGCTTCGATAGCCTTGTTGTCAACATAGCGCTGCAACTGTCCGCCCCAGATACCGCCGAAATACATGTAGTATTCGCCGTCTGCATCGTCTTTCAGACAGGCATAGTCGATAGAATACGAGCCATGGATAGGATATTCCATTGACTTGAACGGGCCTGTCGGTGTGTCGGCGATGGCAACACCCATGCGGAAGATGTCGTTGCGGTCTTTGAGTGGGAAATAGAGGTAGTATTTGCCGTTGCGCTCCTGCACATCGCAGTCCCACAGCTGGCGTCCGTGCCATGGAATGTCGTCCACAGAGAGGATTACACCGTGGTCGTTCACCTTGCCGGTCATCGGGTCGCCGTCGATGGTGAAGCAATGGTAGTCTTTCATATCATACTGGTCGCCGTTGTCGTTTTCTGTGTCTGTGCAGTCCCAGTCGTGTGAAGGATAGACGTGGAGCTTGCCGTTAAAAACGTGTACAGAAGGGTCTGCGTGATAGTCTTCGGGGATTAAATAGCGTTTTTCTTTCATAGTTTTGAGTGATATTTTTGATAGCGTTTATTTTTTAGGAGTCGGAAATTCGATGTTTCGAAGATTCAATGTTTCGAGTTTACGGGCTTTAGAACTTGAAGTGGCCTTCGCGGTCGAATGGCAGTGGGTAGTCGGTGCGACCCTTGATTGGGAAGTCGTTCTTCCATGAAGAGGCATCGGTTACTCCCCAGAATGTTACGCGCTTAACGTGGTCGGAGTATTTGTTGATGATTGCGAAAAGCTGCTTGAAGCGGTCCTGCCATGGCTTTATCTGCTTCTTTGTTATGCCGTTCTTGTATGGGTCTTTGTCAGGGGTGTATTGGAAGCGTGTGGATATGTCAGCTCCTGTGTATGGGTTGGGAAGGATGGACATATCGGTCTCTGTCAGCTGGACATCGACGCCGGCGTCGATGAATGCCTTGATAGATGCCTCATGGTCTTTGAGTTCGGGGAAGTCCATGCCGATATGTGTCTGCAGACCGACAGCGTCTATGCGTATGCCCTTGCTCTTCAGTCGCTTTACGAGTTTCACTACAGTCTCGCGCTTGCCTGGCTTCCACATGGAGAAGTCGTTGTAGTAGAGCTCGGTGTTGGGGTCAGCCTCCATGGCGCACTGGAACGCCCAGTCGATGTACTCCTCGCCCATTATCTTGTAGAAGTCGCTGTTGCGGTAGCTGCCATCGTCCTCAATGGCTTCGTTCACTACGTCATAGCCCTTTATCTTGCCACGGTAATGCCCGTAGACGGTGTTGATGAAGTTGCGCATGTTCTCTTTCAGCTGCTCCTTCGAGACGAGCTTGCCGTTCTCGTCGTGGCAAATCCACTTGGCGCACTGTGAATGCCATATCGGGGCATGACCGATGACGGTGAGGTTATACTTGGCTGCATACTCCATGAACTGGTCGGCGAGGATGAAGTCGTATATGCCCTTCTTCGGGGCTATCACTTCCGATTTCATGCAGTTTTCTGCTGTCACGCAGTTGAACTCCTTCGGCACGATACCCACTTCTATCTTCATCTGCTCTGTCGAACCGACGAGCTGGTAGCTTGGGTCGTCTATTTTGTGTTCAGCCTGTCCGAGGTCTGATGCCACGAGCCACTGGTTCACGGTGGCTCCGAGGAGTATGTTCTTGTTGGGTATGAGAGCTCGCAGCTGGTAGTTCTGCGCAAATGCTGTTGAACAGCACAATGCCACAGCGAATAATAATGCTTTCTTCATTTATCGTTGATGTTTATCTGCTTCGCGCGTTTGTGGTTTGTCCGAAGGTTTTCGAATCAAACCCAGTGACGCGCGATGCCTGTATTATTATGCGTTTCTTGCTTCAATCTCCTTGTTTATCTGGTCAATCTTCTCGTCGGTAAGCTCATACTGGCGGATGATAAACATGGCAAGGAAGAGGAGTATGGCAGGTATGACGCATACAAGCCAGAGGATTCCCTCTTCTGCGAACGGAGACTGCTGGATGGTCTTGCTGTCGTAAGCCACATAGGCGAGGACTGCCGGGGCAACGATATTGCCGAGTGTCATGCCAGCCTTGAAGAATATGCCGGTGAGGGCGTTCACGATACCCGCGATGCGCTTGCCGCTCTTCCACTCTCCGTAAGAGATTACTTCAGGAACGAGTGCCCACATATAGCCTGTGGCAACAATCACACCTGTGGATTTCACGAACTGTGCCACATAAACGAGTGTCATGCTTGGGTTCTCCATCTTGGCGACAGCGTAGAGCGCCACCATGCCGACGATGGCGAAGGTGAGGAAGATGTAGAACATGTTCTTCTTGCCGACAGCCTTCTTTATCGCTGGCACGAGAGGCATGAAGATAAATGCGGGGATTGAGCCGAGAGCCATGAACATGGACAGCTGTTCCGGTGAGCCGTGCAGGTTGCTGTTGATGAAGTATGCGCCGGCAGCGTTACCGATGGACATCATTGCAAATGCGGTGATGAAGAAGAATGCTATGACGCGCAGCGGACGGTTGTGGAAGAACTCCATCCAGAGGTCGCTTACCTTCACATCCTCGCAGTCCTTAGCATCCATTACGACGCGCTCCTTACACTGCGAGAAGCAGAAGAACAGGAGCGCCATGCCTATAATGGCGTATATGCACATTGTGATGAACCATGCGTTGGCATCCTTTGGCAGACTGCCTGAAGCTTCATTCGCAAACGGGCTGTTGGTAAGCGCCAGAATATACACGATGACGAGTGGCAGACCGGAGTTTACGGCAAGACCGCCGCAGTTTGCCATGAACATACGCACCGATGTGAGTACGGTTATCTCGTGGGTGTCGCGTGTAAGCGATGAGTTGAGCGCTCCGTAAGGCACATTAATGAATGTGTAGAGGAGCGTCATCATGATGTATGTGAAATAGGCGTAAGCAAGCGATGGGGCAAAGCCGTTCCAGAAGCAGAGGATGGCGAAGCCCGACAGCGGAATGCCCACATACACGAGGTATGCGCGGTATTTTCCCAGCTTAGGGTTGTTCTTGTCGATAATAGTTCCTACGATAGGGTCCCAGATTACGTTT
This sequence comes from Bacteroidaceae bacterium, assembly GCA_021443285.1. Classification (GTDB taxonomy): domain Bacteria; phylum Bacteroidota; class Bacteroidia; order Bacteroidales; family Bacteroidaceae; genus Prevotella. Next base: position 819 of record JABUUG010000081.1, on the reverse strand, counting down.
GCCACATTGCCGACGGTGAACATGAATGTTACGTCCAGCGGGTCGAGACCATAGATGTCAGTGTAAAAGAACAACAGGTAGGTACATGTAACCTGAAAGATAAGGTTTTGCGCCAGGTCTCCTGAGCCGAAACCTATTCTCTGCAGCCAACTGAGTTTGTAAAAGCCGCGTTCTTCAAAATTTTCTTGTTGCATAGTAGTATGTAAATTTTAGTTATTGCATTATTTCTTCAGCAGTTTGTCGAAGGCTGCCTGCACTCTTTCGCCCACCTCTTTCTTCTGCAATGGGTGTATGTCGTTCCACTCTCCGAGGTCGCCGGTATATACCCAGTCGCAGTCGGGCGTTGTCTCTGCCACGCGGCGCTGGGCATTGCGCAGAGCCTGTTGTGCCGACTGGTCAGGCGACTGCGGGTGGAGGAAGTTGGCGAGTTGTATGATGACGAATGGCAACGGTTGCGTCTGTGTGGCGGCAAGTCTTCCGCGCCAGTCGCTTATCAGCAGTCGGAGCATGGTCTCATACTCGTTTGCCCTGCCCACATTGCTTTCGCCCTGATACCACACTGCGCCCTTGTAGCCCCAGTTCAGCACTGGTGCGAGCATTCCCTTGTAGAGGGCTGCGGGCGTCATCATGAAGTCGGGCGCACCCTGTGGTGATGGCATACGCTGCACGAGCTGGTGTTCCCATCCCGTAGAGAGGTCTATCTCCCAGTTCTGCCCTTTGTCGAGCGGTATCAGCTTGTAGGGCTTCTCCGTAACGAAGGTGGGTGTGCCGCCATAGCTCTTCAGTCGGATATATATGGTGTTCTCGCCCGCTTTGAGC
>JABUUG010000080.1:6259-12200 GCA_021443285.1 Bacteroidaceae bacterium | reverse complement strand
TTAACTCCTTTAACTCCCAAAAATATCTCCCTTAACTCCTTTTGTTACACCTCGAAAACCTCATAGTCTTCAAGATCTTCTATATCATCGGAGTCCTCTGTCAGGTCAGCCTGCAGGTCATAATCATCCTCGGCAGACATCTCTGCCGCAAACCGTGTCATATCCTTATCGCGATGGACGATGGAGTCTTCCGTCATGAGTGTCTGCAACTTGTTGCTCTCCGTGTTCAGTTCCTCCCACAGCACGTCCTTCAGCTCATCGAGTCCCTTACCCGTAACGGCAGATATGAACACCACCTTCACGTCTTTCGGAGTAGTCTCGCGCAGCAGTTCACACAGCTCATCGTCCAGCAGGTCGCACTTTGTCACCGCAAGCACGCGGTGCTTCTCTAAGAGTTCCCGGTTGAACCTCTCCAGCTCGGAAAGCAATATGTTGTATTCCTTCAGAATATCCTCCGTATCGCCCGGCACCATAAAGAGCAGCAGCGAATTGCGCTCTATGTGGCGAAGGAATCGCAGTCCCAGTCCCTTGCCCTCTGCCGCACCTTCGATAATGCCAGGAATGTCTGCCACTACAAACGACTTGTTGTCGCGATACGGCACAATGCCCAGCGAAGGTTCAAGCGTTGTGAAGGGGTAATTCGCAATCTTTGGGCGTGCCGACGAGAGCGATGAGACAAGCGTGCTCTTACCCGCATTGGGGAATCCGACTAAACCCACATCCGCCAGCAGTTTCAACTCCATTATCACAGTGCGTTCCTGCATCGGTTCGCCTGGCTGGGCATAGCGCGGTGCCTGGTTAGTGGCGGTGCGGAACTGGAAATTTCCCAGTCCTCCCCTGCCCCCTTTCAGAAGCAGTACCTCCTGACCGTCGTAAGTTACATCACATATATACTTGCCAGTCTCCGCATCGTATACAACAGTGCCGCACGGCACATCAATGAAAATGTCCCTGCCGTCTGTGCCATGACACTTGTCTCTGCCCCCGTTTCCGCCGTGCTCGGCGAAAATATGGCGCTGGTATTTCAGATGGAGCAGTGTCCAGTAGTTGTGGTTGCCTCTGAGAAATATGCTGCCACCCTTCCCGCCATCACCACCGTCAGGACCGCCGTTGGGATTATATTTAACGTGCTTCAGGTGCATCGACCCCCTGCCGCCCTTGCCAGAGCGACAGAGAATCTTCACGTAGTCTATGAAATTGGATTCTGCCAAAGTTGCCTTTTTTAGTGAAAAGTAAATAGTGAAAAATGAACAGTCTGCTACCGCACTTTTAACTATTCATTATTCACTATTCGTTAAAAAACTATCCGTTCACCTTGTCGATTGCAGCATAGATGTCCTCAAGCATCTGCTCCTTGCTGCCCTTCCATGTGAACGTGTTGCGTATGCCCTCCTTCTCAAACCACTGTGCCAGCGGCTCGGTCTTGCTGTGATACTCCACGAAACGCTTTCTGATGGTCTCCTCGTTGTCGTCTGCCCTTCCCTGTTCCTTTGCCCTGTTGAGCAAACGTGCCATCAGCACCTCCTCATCAACAACAAGCTCTATCATCATGCCCATCTCGTGTCCGCGGTCTGCAAGCATCTGCTTCAGCGCATCTGCCTGTGGGATAGTGCGCGGGAAACCGTCAAAGATTACACCCTGTCCGGCAGGAAGGGCGTCGTAAGTCTTGGCGAGAATGTCTATCATCAGTTCGTCAGGAATGAGCTTACCCTCGCTGATGTAGCCGTTTGCCACCTTACCCAGCTCTGTGCCGTTCTTTATTTCAGCCCTCAGCACATCGCCCGTGCTGATGTGTCCCATGTTATACTTCTTGACGATTTCCTCGCTGTAAGTGCCTTTGCCCGAACCCGGTGCACCGAAAATGATAATGTTCTTCATAATCTTTTGGTATTTAATTTGTTATTCTTGTTTTTCATCTATAACATAAATGTCCTTCAGGTTTCTGCCCAACTGATTGTAGTCCAGACCATAACCCACAATAAAGCCCTCGGGAATCTCCATCGCCATATAGTCGATAGGTACTTTCACCTTAAGGCAGTCCGGCTTGCACATCAGCGTGCACACCTTTACCTCCGCAGGATTATGCTTCTTCACCATCTTGATAGTCGCATCCATGGAAAGCCCGGAATCCACAATGTCCTCAACAATTACCACTGTCCTGCCACTGATATCGCCCTTCAGCCCCATAATCTCCTGCACATCTCCCGTAGAGGAAAGCCCTTTGTAAGAAGAGACGCGCACAAACTCCACCTCTGCGGAGAAATCGAGATAGCGGAGAAGGTCGGCGGCAAACACGAAAGAGCCAGTAAGCACGGATAAGAACAGCGGATTCTTGTCAGCCAAGTCTGCGGAAATCTGCTTGGCAACAGCCTTTACACGCTCCTTGAGAACGGCCTCAGGGATGAACGGTTTGAACCATTTGTCGTGAATTTTAACTCTGTCTTGCATAAGCGAATTGTCTGTTTTTCCGTGCAAAGATATTATGCATGGTGCTATTTTTGCTAAAAAAAACACAAAAGATGCTACGCGTTTGATATTTTTTGTATTTTTGCACCGATGAAGTTATTTACAAGCCAACAGATTAGGGAATTAGACACCTACACCATTGAGCACGAACCCATACGTCCTATCGACCTCATGGAGCGTGCGGCGAAGGCGATGATACAGGTGATTACAGGCAGGTGGAGCAATGCAACGCCTGTCTATGTCTTTGCCGGTCCGGGAAATAACGGAGGCGATGCGCTGGCTGTTGCACGTATGCTTGCGGAGAGAAAATATACCGTGAGTGTGTATCTCTTCAACATAAAAAAAGCCCTCTCAGAGAGCTGTGCGATAAACAGGGACAGACTGAAAGAGCTGAACACAGGAAATCTCACCTTTCAGGAGATTATTGATGAGTTCACTCCGCCAAACCTCAACGAGGGAAGCCTTGTCATTGACGGACTGTTCGGCGCCGGCATCAACCGTCCGTTGGGTGGGGGCTTTGCCGCTCTCGTGAAGCTCATCAACCAGTCACAGGCAGAAGTGGCGAGCATCGACGTGCCTTCCGGACTGATGGCAGAAGACAACACGAACAATATCCCCACAAACATCGTCTGCGCAAACCTCACCCTTTCTCTCCATCAGCCCAAACTCGCGTTCTTCTTCCCGGAATACCAGAAATACATCGGCACAGTACAGGTCATAGACATACAGCTGAGTGCTGAAGGAATGCGTAAAATCCCTGCACAATACCAGACTCTCGATGCCTACGACATACACAACATCATGAAGAAACGCGACCCATTCGCCCACAAGGGAAGTATGGGAAACGCCCTGCTGGCAGCTGGCAGCTATGGCATGGCCGGCGCAGCAATACTTGCAGCAAAGGCATGTCTGCGGTCTGGAGTAGGCAAACTGACTGTGAGGTCACCAAGAAAGAACAACGACATCCTGCAGATTTCCGTACCCGAAGCTATTCTCTCGCTCGATGCAAGCGAAATGAATTTCACCGAAGCTATTGACACAACACCATTCAACGCCCTTGGAATAGGACCAGGATTAGGAACAAAGGAACCGACAGCCATTGCCGTAATATCACAGATACGACGTTCACAGATACCTTGCGTCATTGACGCCGATGCCATAAACGTGATTGGCTCGCACAAAGCATGGATGCAGCAACTGCCTTCAGGACTGATACTCACACCCCACCCAAAGGAGTTCGACCGTCTGTCCGACAAGCCATCGAAGGAAAGTTATGAGAGGCTCGTAAAAGCTCAGGACATGGCAGAAAAGCTGAAAGCATACATACTGCTTAAGGGACACCACTCCATGCTCTGCACTCCCGACCGGCAAATCTACGTGAACACAACCGGAAATGCGGGTATGGCGACAGGCGGAAGTGGAGACGTGCTGCTCGGAATAATCACCGCATTCCTTGCAAGAGGCTACGAAAGACTCCACGCCGCACTGCTCGGAATGTACATCCACGGTCTTGCGGGCGATATGGCAGCGCAAGAGAAAGGCATGGAAAGCCTTATCGCATCAGACATAATAGACTTCTTGCCACAGGCGTTCAAGAAGATAGCAAAATATAACAGAGAATAACGGAAAAGTGGAATAGCTTGCCACCACCGCAAATCATACTCTATTCCACTTTTTTCTTTTTACCCATACTAAACCAACTAAAAAACAATGTCAAAATTCATCGCTGTAGCATACAAGCTATACACATCCAACTCAACAACCCCACAGGAAGTAACATCAGAAGACCAACCTTTCGCCTTCATCACCGGAATAGGGATGGCTCTCGACTCGTTTGAAGAGAAAGTGGCAGACCTCCCGACCGGCAAGGCTTTCGACTTCACCATACCATGCGAAGAGGCATACGGAATGCCCGCGCAGGAAAGAATAGTTACACTGCCAAGAGGTATCTTCGAGATTGACGGGAAATTCGACGACGAGAACATAAAACCCGGAGCATTCGTACCAATGAACAATGCCGACGGACAGCGGCTTCTTGGCAAAGTAACCGACATCACCGACACAAACGTCCTCATGGATTTCAACCACCCGTTTGCCGGTTCCGACCTGCACTTCACCGGCCATATCGTAGAGTCGCGTGAGGCAACGGAAAAAGAAAAACAACAGGCAATGAAGATAATGCGCGGCGAAGGCGGTTGCGGAGGATGCGGCGGTGGCTGCAAAGGCGGTTCTTGCGGAGATGGATGCGGAGACGGATGCGACAGCGGCTGCGGAGACGGATGTAACTGCAACGGATAACCAACACAAAATGAACAGTTTCGGACAAATATTCCGGCTTACAACATTCGGCGAAAGCCACGGGGAAGCTGTAGGAGGTGTGGTTGATGGGATGCCGGCAGGCATTGACCTTGACATGGACTTCATACAGGAGTTCCTCAACAGGCGGAGGCCTGGACAAAGCAGGATAACGACATCAAGAAATGAGCCTGACAAGGTTGCGCTGCTCAGTGGAGTGTTTGAAGGCAAATCAACAGGCACACCGATAGGCTTTGTCGTAAACAACACCAACCAGCACTCTTCCGACTACGACAATATGCGCGACTTGTTCCGACCGTCCCATGCCGACTACACCTACACCGCCAAATACGGAATAAGAGACCACCGCGGAGGAGGACGCTCCTCTGCCCGCATAACAATAAGCAGGTGTGTAGCAGGGGCACTGGCAAAACTGGCTCTCAACACCTTAGGAATAAGCTGCACAGCATACACATCGCAGGTCGGAGACATAAGACTTGACAAACACTACACAGAACTTGCCCTCGACAACATAGAGAAAAACCTCGTAAGATGCCCCGACATGCAGAAGGCAGGCGAAATGGAGCAGCTCATAAAAGAGGTGAAGGCACAGGGAGACACTATAGGCGGAGTTATAACGTGTGTCATAAAGAACTGCCCCCCAGGATTGGGAGAACCTGAGTTTGACAAGCTGAACGCCAAACTCGGCAGCGCAATGCTCTCCATAAACGCAGTAAAGGGAGTGGAGTTCGGTATGGGATTCGATATGGCGACAAAGCGCGGTTCACAGGTAAACGACGCCTTCCTTCCATCTGACATAAACAGACTCCGCACAGCATCCAACTACTCTGGCGGCATTCAGGGCGGGCTGTCCAACGGAAACGACATATATTTCAACGTGGCTTTAAAGCCTGTTGCCACAATCCTCATGGAGCAGCCTACTGTGGACATAAACGGCAATGCAGCCGTACTCAAAGCCAAGGGGCGCCACGACCCATGCGTACTGCCCAGGGCAGTCCCTATTGTGGAAGCTATGGCGGCAATGACAATACTTGATTCCTACCTCATCAACCGTACTGCAAGGATGTGATATTAGGTGGGGGCTATAAATTGGAAGTTAGAGGAAGTTATTCGTTAAGTGAATGGAAGTGGAGTTAATGTGGAGTTAGAGTGGAGTTAA
>JABUUG010000080.1:0-6026 GCA_021443285.1 Bacteroidaceae bacterium | reverse complement strand
CATTTTGCGGGGGGGGGCTGACATATATCAAAAATCCTTTATAGCATTATCACATTATACATTAATATGACTACATTTGTGGCGGTTTATCCATTAAAGAGACCTATATAAACCGCCATATATCTGACACAAATGCTACATAAACTCCGCACACAGTTCACAGATTTATGCCATAAATATTTCCAGAAAGGAGTTACCCCACATTGGATAATACTGCTTATGGACTGCGCAATTGTAGTCCTCTCCGGCATAACATCCCACATATTTGACATAGGCATCATAGGCACATTCAACCATCTACCACTGATTCTGCTTACATGGTGCTTCTACTGTATCTTCTTCCTTATCGGCTTCAAGTGGCAACGCACATACAGCGGCGTGCTCCGATACTCTTCTTTCATTGACCTTGCCCACATTGTTCTGGCAAACATCATAGGCGTAGTGTGCATTTTTGCAGTACGCCACTCCACTCCTATCGACGATTATCTTATGCCTATCCCGCACACTTCCCTGTGTGCCATCTTCTTTATAGCAACGTTCTACATGTGGGGCATACGCGTTCTTGTGAAATACCTCTACGACCTCTTCTATGTAAGCCCCGTGATAAAGAAGGTGTTCATCTATGGTGTTCATGAAGGCGGTATGGCATTGGCAAAGTCCCTGCATTCTGAAGAGTCGAAATACCTCGTCAAAGGATTTGTAAGCGATGACAAGAAAGATGCAAACCACATACTGATGGGAGTAAAGGTTTATCCAAACGACGAGAACCTCATTGCCGTGATGCGTGCCTACGGAGCAAAGACCCTTATGGTTTCGCCTATAAAGACAAACGATTTGCGCGACAATCAGGATATGGTGGACATGCTCACAAACGCCGGAATCGCTATACTCATCTATGGCCAAAGCACGGAATGGAACGGGAACAGCGAGATTAGCCACGCACATCTGAAGGAGGTCGATATAGAAGACCTGCTGCCAAGAAACCAGATAGAGATTGATCTTGACAAGATCAGCAATGTTCTCAAGGACAAGTGCATACTCATTACAGGGGCAGCAGGCAGCATCGGTTCTGAGATTGTGAAGCAGGTGGCAGAGTTCAAACCATCTCAGATGGTACTGATAGACCAGGCGGAGACACCTCTCCACGACATCAGGCTCTTCATGGCGAACAACTATACCTATATCCCTTGCGAAACAATCACCGCTTCCATCTGCCATGGCACCCACATGCAGGCGATTTTCAAGAAGTACAGGCCTGAATACGTTTTCCACGCCGCCGCCTACAAGCATGTGCCAATGATGGAAGACAATCCCGCCGAAGCTGTGCTAAACAACATCCGCGGAACACGTATCATAGCAGACCTCGCGGTAAAGTATGGCACAAAGAAGTTCGTCATGGTAAGCACGGACAAGGCTGTGAATCCGACAAACGTGATGGGATGCTCTAAACGAATATGTGAGATGTACTGTCAGGCATTGGACAAGAAGCTGAAAGAAGAATACGAGGAAGCACCTTCAACAACACAGATGCCCACACAATTCGTTACGACACGCTTCGGAAACGTACTCGGTTCCAACGGAAGTGTGATACCAATCTTCAAGCGTCAGATACAGGCAGGCGGACCGCTGACAGTAACTCACCCTGACATCATACGCTACTTCATGCTCATTCCAGAAGCCTGCCAGCTGGTACTGCAGGCAGGGGTAATGGGACACGGTTCAGAGGTTTTTGTGTTTGATATGGGCAAACCCGTGAAAATAGCAGACCTTGCCAAGCGAATGATTCTGCTCTCCGGCGCAAACGACATCCAGATAAAATACACAGGACTGCGCGACGGGGAGAAGCTTTACGAGGAACTTCTAAACAAGGAGGAGAACACAAAGCCATCCTCTCACCCCAAAATAAAGCTTGCAGAGGTGCGTGAGGTGTCATACGAAGAGGTGAAAGATCAGATAGACAAGCTCATCAGAACTACCAAAGCAGATTACGACGATATGGAAATCGTTCAGCAGATGAAGATTATCGTGCCGGAGTTCAAGAGCAAGCACAGCAAATACGAGGCACTTGATTAATGAGGCAGTACTCCGACCGTTCTTAGTGAATAGTGAATAGTGAATAGTGAATAGTTTGCTGCCGCACAGACTGTTTACATTCAAACATTGCGGCAGCAAACTATTCACTTTTCGTTATTCACTATTCATTCTTCATTATTCACTATTCGTTAATTTATAGACCACACAAAATAAAACGGGGTCGTGTGAACTATCCACACGACCCCGTTTCATTTTCGGTTATATGACAGGATTGCCTAACCCTTAATCTGGAACCTTGCTGTAGTCGTTCTCGAAGAGGTAGTTGATACGCTGTATCTTGCGGTCGTACATACCCGCATTCGACCCATCTTTGTCATACTCCTTTGCCTTGTTAAGGTATTCGAGGGCCTTCTGCCAGAAAGGCTTGATGACCTTGCGTGCGTTGAAAGGAACAATTCCCGACTTACCTGCAGCACGGTTCTCGCCTTCTTCAGCCTTAGCCATCCAGCAAGTGCCAATCATTGCGTTCACTGCACTGTTGTTTGGCATGAGTTCGTCAGCCTTCTCAAGGTCTGGGCGAGCATCTTCCCACTTCTTTTCAGTACACTTCACATAGCCACGGAAGTAGTATGCAAGATAGTCGTTTGGAGCAGATTCAATACGCTTCTCGCAGATTGAGTAGAAGTTTTCTGTGCGGTTGAGGGCGAGCTCGATGTTTGCAAGCGACTGGAACACATTAATGTTTGTCGGGTCAGCGGCATACTGCGCCTCAATCTTCTCTGCGTAAGCGATGGAGTCAGCCTTTGTCTTGAGTCCCTTTGTTGTATAGTTTACGAGCAGACCTTCAGCCTCTTTCTTGTATTTCGGGTCTGTTTCTGCTATTTTGCAGTATTTCTCCACATCATCGAGAGGCTTGCCGAGCTGAACTCCGTAAACAGCAGAGAAATAGGCAATCTGCGGAATTATAGACTCCACTCCCTGCTTCTGCTCTGCTGGAATAGCTGCAAACAGCTCAGAGTCGCGCTTGTCAACGAAAGCTGTGAGATACTTGAAGGCGGTCTCCTTGTCCTGCTTGTCCATATAATACTGTGCACCGTCTATAATACGTGGGTAGTACTGGAAGAGAGTTGTGCCGGCATCCTTGAACTGTGGCTTAACCTTTCCCTTGGAGTTCTCCATGTTGTCGTACTTGCAGCACAACTCCGCGGCCTCGATAGCATCCAAGACAGCCTTGTTCAGGGCAACGGTGTCATAGGGTGATTCCGGTTTGCCGAGCTGCTTGTTCATGTTGTTCTCAGTGATGACACCGATTTCTTTTGCTGCAACGTCCTGGGCGAGCTTTGAGAGATAGTTGTAGCACTGCGCCTTCTCCTCATTTGGCATTGAGGAAAGATTTGCGTTGATGAGCTCAGTAACCTGTGCTGCATCCTTAAGTTTCTTTACCTGCTTGAATACCTGGGCAGGTGCGCTCACTGCAAACAGTGCAGTAAGGGCAAGAATAGATAACTTTTTCATAGATTAAGGTTTGTTAAAGATTATTGGTTTGTTGTTTCTGTTGTTTCGTTTTCTGTTGCCGGACTATCGGCATCCCCGCCACCATTCTCTACCGGCAATTCTGCTGTAGGAAGTTCCTCTTCGTCGGCGGTATCAACAACGCAGATGTCAGCTATCACGTCGTTGCGTTTCTTCAGTTCAATTAGTCTTACGCCCTGTGTGGCACGTCCCTTGTCCTCGAAGTCAGAAATCTTGAAGCGTATTGAAACTCCGCTCTTGTTTATGATGATGAGGTCTTTGTCGTCCGTAACCTTCCGGAAGCCCACGAGGTTACCGGTCTTCTCGGTGATGTTTATGGTGCGCACGCCCTTTGCTCCACGGCTTGTCTTGCGATAGTCGGAGATTACGGAACGCTTACCGTAGCCGTTTTCGGATATTACCATCACCGAGTCTTCATCAGGGTTCTTTGTTACGACCATGCTCACTATGCGGTCATCGTCGCCCTCAAGCGTCATGCCTCGCACTCCGGCAGCCGTGCGCCCCATGCAGCGCACCTCCGTCTCAGCAAAGCGCACCGCCTTGCCCTTATAGCTCGCCAGCATCACTTCGCTCTCGCCGTCTGTCAGAGCCACGCCGATAAGCTCGTCGTCGTTCTTCTCAAGGTTTATGGCGAATATTCCGGCTGCACGTGGGCGTGAGAACTGTTCGAGCAGTGTGCGCTTCACAACGCCGCTCTTCGTTACAAACACAACGTAGTGGCTGTTGATGTAGTCATTATCCTTCAGGTCTGAGACCGTGAGGAATGCCTTCACGCTGTCGTCGGAAGAGATGTTGAGGAAGTTCTGCATAGCCCTGCCCTTCGACTGCTTGTTGCCTTCGGGTATCTCGTAGCAGCGTGTCCAGAACACGCGTCCCTTTGCGGTGAAGAACAGCATCCAGTCGTGTGTCATTGCGGGCACTATGTAGCGTGTGAAGTCGGCATCGCGTGTGGCGGCTGCCTTCACTCCCACCCCACCTCTGTGCTGCTGCTTGAACTCCGTCTGGTTCATGCGCTTTATGTAGCCGAGGTTGCTTATGGTAACAGCTATCGGGTCGTTTGGATAGAAGTCTTCGGGATTGAACTCCTCGCTCGTGAACTTTATTTCCGTGCGGCGCTCGTCGCCATACTTCTCCTTCACTTCCTGCAGCTCGTCCTTCATCACCTTCTTGCAGAGTTCCGGGTCGGTGAGTATGTTGTTGTAGTACTCGATGAGTCGCAGCAGCTCCTCGTATTCAGCCTTCAGCTCATCGACGCGCAGTCCGGTGAGCTGTCCGAGACGCATATCCACGATTGCCTTCGACTGCAGTTCGTCTATCTGGAAGCGTGCTTCGAGTGCTCGTTGTGCGTCGGAAGGACTCTTGGAAGCACGTATGAGTCGCACCACCTCGTCGATGTTGTTCACGGCGATGAGCAGCCCTTCGAGGATGTGCGCGCGCTCTTCGGCTTTCTTGAGGTCGTATTTTGTGCGGCGTATGGTGACATCCCTGCGGTGTTCCACAAAGTAGTGCACACATTCCTTGAGTGTCAGGAGCTTTGGTCTGCCGTTTACGAGTGCAATGTTGTTCACGGAAAAACTGCTCTGCATGGCAGTCATCTTGAACAGCTTGTTCATCACGACATTTGCGTTGGCATCCCTCTTCACATCAATTACGATGCGCATGCCCTGTCTGCCGGTCTCGTCGTTGGCGTTTGATATTCCGTCGAGTTTCCCCTCCTTCACCAGCTCGGCTATGTTCTCTATGAGCAGTGCCTTGTTCACGCCGTAAGGTATCTCAGTGATTACGATTTTGTCATGCGAGTCGTCTGACTCTATTTCTGCCTTCGCACGCATGACAATACGACCGCGCCCGGTCTCATAGGCATCCCTTACGCCCTGCAAGCCATATATATACCCGCCTGTCGGGAAGTCCGGAGCCTTGATGTACTGCATGAGTCCGTCGGTGTCGATGTCCGGGTTGTCGATGTATGCACAGCATCCGTCAATAACTTCGCAGAGGTTGTGCGTTGGCATATTTGTAGCCATACCGACAGCAATACCGTTACCGCCATTGACGAGCAGGTTTGGGATTTTTGTAGGCATGACAGTCGGTTCATAGAGAGTGTCATCGAAGTTGAGCGACATATCAACAGTGTCCTTCTTGATGTCGTCCATGATGTGCTCTCCCATCTTTGACAAGCGGCACTCTGTATAACGCATGGCGGCCGGCGAGTCTCCATCCACCGAACCGAAGTTACCCTGTCCGTCAACGAGGTTGTAGCGCATGTTCCAGTCCTGCCCCATGCGCACAAGCGCCCCATAAACAGAGCTGTCGCCGTGTGGGTGGTATTTACCGAGCACCTCACCGACGACGCGGGCGCATTTCTTGTATGGCGCATCAGATGTGTTGCCGATGCCGAGCATACCGTAGAGTATTCTGCGGTGTACGGGCTTGAAGCCGTCGCGCACATCTGGCAGCGC
>JABUUG010000007.1:21700-22915 GCA_021443285.1 Bacteroidaceae bacterium | reverse complement strand
TAAAGGAGTTAAAGGAGTTAAAGGAGTTAAAGGAGTTAAAGGAGTTAAAGGAGTTAAGGACATTACCTATAGAGTTTGTATCCAATCGGTTATCAGAGAAATGGACATTTGTCTTTAACTCCTTTAACTCCCTTAACTTCTAAAAATCTCTTCCCAAAATCTCTCCCGGAAAAAACTTCTTTTACTTGCTGAACCAGCCGTGGATAGCAGTGTCGTAGTGGCTGCTTGTTCCGAAGGCACGTGTAGCGAACATCTTGCGCTGCTCCTTCGTAGTTGCTGCTCCCTGTTCGTTCAGTATGTCGAGAAGCACTCTGTACTCTGCCTTGCTCGGCACGATAACCACATCGTTGAAGTTCTTGGCAGCTGCACGGATGAGCGATATTCCGCCGATGTCAATCTTCTCTATGATGTCATCCTCCGATGCGCCGCTGGCGACAGTCTGCTCGAAAGGATAGAGGTCAACAATCACGAGGTCTATCTCTGGTATCTCGTACTGCTCCATCTGCTTCTGGTCGCCCTCATTGTCGCGACGTCCGAGTATGCCGCCGAATATTTTCGGGTGGAGGGTCTTGACGCGGCCGCCCAGGATGGATGGATATGTGGTAACGTCTTCCACTTTCTGGCATTCGTAGCCGAGGCTCTCTATGAAAGCCTGTGTGCCACCGGTGGAGAGGAATTTCACGCCTTCTGCATTGAGTTTCTTCAGCAGCTCGTCGAGTCCGTCCTTGTGGAACACAGAGACGAGTGCGGTCTTGATTTGTTTCTTGTCTGACATAATGGTTTGTGGTTTAGGTGGGTGTATGTATGCACAGCCAAAATCTGCACTGACATTCATGCACAAACGGCGCACATATACTGATAATAGGGTGCAAATGTAAAAAATCCGCAAAAACAAGCCCCTCAACCCACTTCCATTTTTATATTAATGTGTAATTATTCTTGATTTATTGGTGTGCGTATGCTGTCTTATTTCAGCATAAACCAACGTTTTCCGCACAAAATTATATGCAAAAAACGGACTGTCAGAAAGGAATGACAAGGGGGACTGAGGCTGCCGCCGTTCCATCCTTTACACCACTGGTTTTCAGGGTGAAGACACAGTGCAGAAACCCGTTATCTCAAACAGTTTGGCGGAAAAGGCAGAAATATGGGGAAAAATGCGGCACGTCTGTGGGAAGTTTTGTAATTTCGCGCAAAATTCAAACAAAACCATAT
>JABUUG010000007.1:20067-21373 GCA_021443285.1 Bacteroidaceae bacterium | reverse complement strand
AGCTACGGCGACTTCATCGCCCTCTCCGACACCTGCGACAAGGCTACCGCACTGCTCATCAAGCGTGAGGTGTCCGACGGTGTAATCGCTCCGGGATATACGGACGAGGCTCTTGAGATACTGCGTGAAAAGCGCAAGGGTACATACAACGTGATAAAGATAGACCCTGCTTATACGCCCGCACCAGTCGAGACAAAGGAGTGCTTCGGCATCACCTTTGAGCAGGGACGCAACGAGATAGACCTCAGCTCGCCCGCACTCTTCGAGAACATGCCTACACAGAACAAGACCTTCTCTGCACAGGCTAAGCGCGACCTGATGATTGCGCTCATCACACTGAAATACACGCAGTCGAACTCCGTATGTTACGTGAAGGACGGTCAGGCGATAGGCATCGGCGCAGGCCAGCAGAGCCGCATACACTGCACACGCCTCGCCGGCAACAAGGCTGACATCTGGTGGCTGCGCCAGCACCCGAAGGTGATGAACCTGCCATGGGTGGAGAAGATTCGCCGTGCCGACCGCGACAACACGATAGACATCTACATCTCCGACGACTATGAGGATGTGCTCGCCGACGGCACATGGCAGATGTTCTTCACGGAGAAGCCTGAGCCGCTGACACGCGAGGAGAAGAAGGCATGGATAGCTCAGAACACAGATGTGGCGCTCGGCTCAGACGCATTCTTCCCCTTCGGCGACAACATAGAGCGCGCACACAAGAGCGGCGTTACGGTTATTGCACAGGCCGGCGGCTCTGTCCGCGACGACAATGTGATAGAGACCTGCGACAAGTACGGCATCGCCATGGCATTCACCGGCGTGAGACTGTTCCACCATTAATTGGAATGACTTCTCAACGCGTATTTACGCGAATGGCTTTTGGCATAACCCCAAGGACTGTCTTTGCGGATTATACTCATCAGTCTTATTAGTCTTATTGGGCATATTCCACAGATTGGTCTTGCCGTATGCTTGTTTTTTCCGATAACAAACAAGGGACTTCCGCCAGTACTTCTGCATAAAGTACTGGCGGAAGCGGCATATATATCCCAGTACTTTATGCCCAAAGTACTGCAGTACTTTATGCCAAGTACTGGAGTAATCCTATAGGAGTACTGGAGTAATTCATGCCCAAGTACTGGCGTAAGTGGCATGTTTACGATAGCTGTGTGTGCCACTTAGGCACGCTGGATATATGACAAACCATAAACGGGGGTGTTCCTTTTATCAGGAACACCCCCGTTGTTGTGGAGAATATCGGGCTCGAACCGATGACCTCTTGCATGCCATGCAAGCGCTCTAG
>JABUUG010000007.1:2431-17529 GCA_021443285.1 Bacteroidaceae bacterium | reverse complement strand
TGTCCTCAAGACTCACCCTCAGCCTTGTTTAATTCCTTCATGAGTTTCCTGACCTCCGCTTCCGTCAGATTTCTGTAATGGCCTTCTGACAGATTCCCCAGATTTATGTTTATGATCCTTATCCTTTTAAGGGAAATGACTTTATACCCCAGTTCACTGCACATACGCCTTATCTGTCTGTTAAGCCCCTGTGTAAGAACGATATTAAAGGAACATTTTCCCGTAGCCTCCAGCCGGCAGGGCCTGGTCATTACTCTGTATCTGCCGTCTTCCTGTTCGATTTCCACCCCATCCTGCATGTTTTTAATAAACTCACGTGTCAGCGGTCTGTTGACAGTAACTTCATATTCCTTCTCATGATGGTTGCTGCTTCTCAGTATTCGGTCTGACAGTTCTCCCGCATTTGTCAGAAGAATAAGTCCGGTGGAATTCCTATCCAGTCTCCCTACAGGAAATATACGAACAGGATATTTAATATAATCAATAATATTACCTGCTGTTCTGTCTGAGGTAGTACACTCGATACCTGCCGGTTTGTTAAATGCTATAATAACAAGCCTGTCATCCTTCGAAACTTCTTTTCCGTCAACAGTTACATTCTGTCCCGGCATCACCCTCTGTCCCATTACAGCCGTTATACCATCAACTTTAACCTTTCCGGATTCAATCATCCTGTCGGCCTCCCGTCTGGAGCATATGCCTGCATCCGCCAGAAACTTATTCAGCCTCATCTCTTCTGTTTTATCTGAAGAGTTTTCTGTTATGATTTTTTTTGACAGTTTATTCATATCTTATCTGACCTTTACAAGAAGGAGTCTGCCTTCGTTAACAGTTATTTCTGCTGTCTTTCCGGGTATGACTTCATTACTTATCCCATATTGATACTCACAGCCTATTTCTGCATTTTCAAGACAGTATTTCGCATTTCGTATGTAAATACCTTTTGCAGTTCCCGATATATTTAATAATGAAAAATACGGATATCTGTCTTCTACATAAACAGTCTTATCCGAAACAACCTGCATCTCTGAATAGTCATCAGCCAGCAATGCATTAAATCCCATAGAATGAAGCTTCAGCAATATGGATACGTTTCCCATGGTATGGTCAAAACGCTGGCCTACCATTCCTATAAGAACAAAGTCCGAAAATCCTCTTCTGATTCCTTCCTTTACTCCGAAAACAGAATCAGTATCATCCTTTTCCCGGGGCAGTACAATAGTTTCTACTGAAGTCTCCGGTCTTTCATAGGAATCAAAGTCACCGATTATCAGATCCGGTGATACATTCAGCCTGTCCAGATGCTTCAGTCCGCTGTCGCAGAATATAAAGTAATCATCATTTCTAAGATATTTTCTGATATCATCATATTTTTGTATATCAGCACCACTGACAACAACACATCTTTTCATTTTTTCCACCATAAATATCAGTACTTTACAATCTTTGGAATAACCTTATATACCAGCTTCAGAGGCAGGTTTTCAAATACCTTTGAAGCTTCTCTGAGTTTTTTTCTTATCTCAATATTCTGGGGGCAATGCTGCTCACATTTACCGCAGCCTATACAATTAGAGATACCGGTATACCTGTTCCTTATAACATTGCACATGACATATTCCTTAACCCCGACAAACATACCCTGGGAACAGATGTTATTGTAAGAAGAAAAAATACCCGGAATATTAACTCCCCTGGGACATGGCATGCAATATCTGCATCCTGTGCAGGGTACCTTTGTATTTTTATTGATAATATCAACTACCTTTTCGTAAACAGCAAATTCATCCTCTGTGATATCTCCGGGATTTATTTCCGAAGCAGTTTTAATATTATCCTCAACCATTTCCAGAGAATTCATTCCCGAAAGAACACAGGTTATTTCAGGCTGGTTCCACAGCCATCTGAAGCCCCAGGCGGCAGGGTTTCTTTTAACAGGATAACTGTTCATAAGTTCAACAGCTTCATAAGGAAGCTTATTGGCCAGTCTCCCTCCCCTTAAAGGTTCCATGATAATTATGGGAAGTCCCTTTTCGGCAGCATATTTCAGGCCGGTAATGCCTGCCTGGGAATGTTCATCCATGTAATTGTACTGTATCTGACAGAACTCCCAGTCGTATGCATCAATAAGACTGCAGAACATATCTGAATTGCCATGGTATGAAAAACCAACCTGTCTGATCTTTCCTTCTTCTTTTTTCCCTTTTATCCAGTCCTTAATACCCATTTCACAGACACGGTTCCACGCCCCCGGATCATTAAGCATATGTATCAGATAATAATCAATGTGGTCAGTACGAAGTCTTTCAAGTTCCTCGTTAAATATCCTGTCAAAATCCTCCGGCTTCCTGATAAGATAATGGGGAAGCTTTGTGGCAATATAAATACTGTCTCTGATTCCCAGTTCTTCAAAAATCCTGCCAACGGCAGCTTCACTTCCGGGATAGATATATGCAGTATCATAATAATTTACACCGCCGTCAAAAGCAGCCTTTATCTCACTTTTCGCTTTATTAATATCAATCCTGCCGGCATTAGTTGTAAATCTCATACAGCCGAAACCGAGAGTGGAAATCTTATTTCCGTATTTATCAAATCTGTACTGCATCTTTATAAACTCCGTATATTATAATCCGTTCAAACTTCCCATACCCGGTCATGCTGCCACATACTCGCAAGTCTACCATAGCTTCGAGAAATCTCTTCCAGTTTTTCAATAAATCAAGAAAAATGGCTTCCTGCGAATTTTTATGGTTTCATAATCAGGAAAAATGGCCAGTTTGCTTTTAATAATCCTGCTGCTTCCCGTGCACACCATATATTTTAATGTGAATATGACGAGCCGTCTTAATTCAGGGATACTGCAGATATTTATGCAGGTGAGGTCATAGGACCACAAGTCCGTATGACCTCAGGGGTACTGAGCAGTAAATCCGTCAGGGATTTACTGCGAATGCCCCGGCCTGCAATAAATATCAGCAGTATCCCATGAATTACAGGCGAAGTCATACTGAACATAAAAATATATGGTATGCACGGAAGCTCAGCCTAATTGTTAATTATGATTTTTCTCAGATTTACCACGCATTTCAGGCATGATAATCCTGAAAACAACAAAATGCACTGCAAAGAATACCGCACTTATTATCAGTATTATCCCCCATATCTGAGGATTAAGCGGCACTAATGAAAAAACCTTCGGCAGCACCAGGCAAGCCCCTGCAGCTGCTGCAGCAAGAAGAACAATAAGCCCGATTTTAAACAGATTAACCTTGCCGCATATATTGAAAACAACAGCTATTCCCAGAATAAGCATCATATAGGTAGCTGCCGCAGCCGTCTGAGCACTGTCCGCACCGATATTTTTAAGCATATATGTCAGGACGATCAGAGCCCCGCCTTCCATAATACCCGTTGGAACCGCAGTTTTTGCAACATTTGCCAGAAATCCCTTTTTGATCCTGTTATTATTAGGCTCAAGAGCAAGGAAAAAAGATGGTATTCCTATTCCTATGGCACCTATAAGTGTCATCTGTATACTTTCGAATGGATATACCACGGATGATGCAAATATAAAAAACGCCGTAAGCACCATAGAAAAAACTGTCTTGGTAATATAAAGTGCTGCTGATCTCTGGAGGTTATTGATAGATTTTCTTCCTTCGGCAACCACAAGGGGAAGGGATGAAAAATCAGAATTCAGCAGGACAAGATTTGCAGCATTTCTTGCGGCATCAGTACCGCTCTGCATTGCAATAGAACAGTCCGATTCCCTTAGGGCCAGCACATCATTAGCACCGTCACCAGTCATGGCAACAGTATGCCCCTTTTTCTTAAGAGCTTTGACAATATCACATTTCTGATGAGGAGTCACTCTGCCAAAAACGGTATATTTATCTACAGCAGCCTCAATGTCTGCCTCATCCTTAAGTATGGATGCGTCTACCCATTTATCAGCATTCAGAAGACCTGCCTGTGCTGCAATCCCGGATACAGTAATGGGTGAATCCCCTGATATTATCTTTATATCCACATCTTCATCCCTGAAAAACTTTAATGTTGCAGGCGCATTTTCTCTTATCCTGTCTCCTATCACTATCAGACTGAGAGCAAATATATTATCAGGTTTCTTAAAATCACCTTCAGCACGGATATCAGGTATTTCAGGTGACCATGCAAAAACAACTACCCTTTTCATTTTTTCCGCATAAGAAGCTATACAGTCAGAAACCCTGCTCATGTCATCCAGTATGAATTCAGGAGCTCCCATGAGAAATGATCCTGTGCCATCCACACACAGCATGCTGAATTTTCTTTCTGATGAGAAAGGTATGAAATGGGATGAACAGTCATCAAAATACACTGATTCCGCATCATAAGAAGCAAAATAATCTCTTACAGCTTCTATGGTAGGATTAGAATCTGTGCTTTTAAGTGCAAATGTTCTTATAACAGCATCAATATTCAGATCTTTAATTCCTGCAGGCAGATTTTCGTTTATATGAAGGATTTCCTCTGCTTTCATAATGCCTTCGGTTATGGTACCTGTTTTGTCAAGCAGTAATGTATCAACCCTTGCAAGATTTTCAACACAGTAAAGATCCTGAACCATGGTTTTATGAGCGGACAGTCTGATAACGGAAACAGAAAGCACTATGCTGACAAGAAGAACCAGTCCTCCCGGAATCATTGACGAAACAGCTGCAACTGTTTTCACCATTGCCGGCGAAAATCCCAGATCCAGCCTGAAAAAATTATTCCATATAAACAACGCTGAAAGAGGAATAATGCATATCACAAGCGCCCTGATAATGGAACTTACTGATTTCATTATCACTGAATCAGGCTTCTTATATTGTTTCGCACCGCTGGTAATCTTATTTGCGTAGTTATCCTCTCCTACATGTTCAACCTCCGCATAAACCCTGCCTGATACCAGAAAGGAGCCTGAAAGAATATTATCGCCGGAAGACTTATATATTGCATCACTCTCACCGGTAACCAGACTTTCATTAACCTGACAGCTGCCATCAATGACAACCGCATCAGCACATATCTGATTTCCGGTGTTAAGTACCATGATATCTCCGAGGACAATATCATTTACATTTATTTCAATATCCGTGCCGTCTCTTATCACATGTGCCTTAGGAGCCGAAATAAGAGACAGTTTATCAATGGTCTTTTTTGCGCGTATTTCCTGAATGGTACCTATAAGGAAATTCCATAATACCACGAGATAAAAAAGTGCATTCTTCAAAGAACCGGAAATGATTATGCACACAAGCAGGATTGTATTGATAAGATTGAACAGGGTGAAAATATTACCCATAATAATCTGCCTGTATGACCTGGTCCTGACATTTCCGGTATTATTAACAAGGCCACGGGAAATTCTTTCCGTGACCTGTTCTGAGGTTAAACCCGAATATATGTTTTTCTGATCAAATTCATTCATTTTTGTTAAGAATCCTGATGCTTACTTCTTCAATCTTGGCACCATCAACTCGTTCTGCTGTTATCATGCAGTCATCAACCTGCACCGTTTCACCTTCTTCAGGAAGACGGTCCAGTTTTTCCATGATAAGTCCCCCGACGGAATCGTAATTTTCAGAGGAAAGTTCAGTTCCCAGCTCCCGGTTGATGTCTGCAATGCTGACAGAACCATGAACCTTATAAACATTTTCCGAAGTGTTCATTACAACGTCGTCTTCGTCATCATACTCATCACGGATTTCCCCGACTATTTCTTCCAGAAGGTCCTCCATGGTAACTATTCCCACCGTCTGTCCGTACTCATCCATGACTGCCATCATGCTCACATGTTCCTTTTTCATTTCAACAAACAGTTCTGAAAGATGTTTCTGTTCAAATGTATAAGGTAAAGGGCGCATATACTTTTCCAGGGAAAAACTGCCTTCATCTTCCCTGCTCAGGAAAATAACATCCTTAAGATTAAGCATTCCTATAAAATGATTGTTTTCATCGTCATATACAGGGAAACGGGTGTACATATTGTCTGTAAAAATGCTTTTAATTGTTTCAAAGTCAGCCGTTCTGTTTACAGCAGTTATGTTCACTCTTGGCACCATTACTCCTCTGGCAACGGTATCATTGAAATCAAAAATATTATTTATTATTTCTTTTTCCTTGTCCTCTATGACACCTTCTTCGGATGAAACTGCAACTATGGAGCGTATTTCATTTTCAGTATAGGATTCAGCCTTTGCGTTTTTATCGATGGAAAACAGTTTCAGAACACCGGAAGAAAGAAAATTAATCGCTGCAGCTATCGGTGTGAATACTATCATCAGAGCATTTATGACCGGTGCCAGCAAAAGTGCAAGCTTTTCAGCATTATAAGTTGCCAGGGTTTTAGGTGTGATCTCACCGAAAATAAGGATCACAACGGTAAGTACCCCTGTTCCGATGCTTATTGCCCAGTTTCCGAATGTATTCTGAACAAAAACCGTGACAAGGGAAGATGCAGCGATATTCACGATATTATTGCAGATAAGAATAACACTGAGCATTTTTTCCCTTTTACCAAGGACCTTTTCAAGAGTCAGCGCATGTTTCATATTCTCCTCAACCATAGTCCTCAGCCTGTGAGGACTTATGGTTGTAAGAGCAGTTTCGGAAGATGAAAATACAGCCGAAAGAAATATCAGTATTACTATAAGTGCTATCTGAATAACTGTCGAAAACATTATTTTGCTACGATATTGATAATACGTCCGGGAACGTAGATTTCTTTTACAATATTGCCTGTAAGTCTGTCGCCAAGTGCCTCTTTTGCCGCTTTAATGGCATCAGCATTTGAAACATCCGCAGGAAGCTTTACAGTACATTTAAGCTTGCCGTTAACCTGTACACCGATTTCTATCTCATCGTCTTTTGTAAGGGCCTCATCATATGCAGGCCAACCCAGATTGCTGTCAAATACTGTAGTATCGTGACCGTATGCCTGCCACATTTCTTCTGAAATATGAGGTGTAAAGGGAGCCAGGAGTCTTATAAGAGTCTCAACCGTTTCCTTATCTATACCGCCATCCTTCTTTGCGATATCTGAAAGTTTGTTGGTGTACTCCATGAATCCGCTGACTACAGTATTAAGGCTGAAGGTTTCAAGACGCTTTGTGATGTCGCAGACCATCTTGTTCCTTACCTTGATCATTTCATCAGTTGCCTGAATATCCTTATCAGCATTGCTCATAACCAGAGTGTAAAGTCTGCAGAGGAATCTGTATACACCGTCTATGCCGCGGTCATCCCATATGGAATCCAGTTCAGGCGGTCCTATGAAAAGTTCATAAAGTCTCAGAGCATCACAGCCGTAATCTCTTACCATATCATCAGGAGATACGATATTTCCAAGAGATTTACTCATTTTTGTGGCTGCACCTGTGACCCTGTCACGTCCGCATACCATTCCCTGGTTGAACAGCTTTCTGAAGGGTTCCTTAAAATCAAGTACGCCTATGTCATTCAGGAATTTGGTGTAGAATCTTGAATAAAGCAGATGAAGTACAGCATGCTCAACACCGCCGATATACATGTCTACCGGAAGGTACTTATCAGCTTTTTCACGGTCTACCAGTGCTTCCTGATTCTTCGGATCCACATAACGAAGGAAATACCATGATGATCCTGCCCACTGAGGCATGGTATTTGTTTCACGTTTTGACGGTGCGCCGCAGCACGGACATGTGGTATTAACCCACTCATCGATAGCCGCCAGCGGTGATTCTCCTGTTCCGGTAGGAACATAGCTTTCCACATCAGGAAGCAGAAGCGGAAGCTGATCTTCAGGAACAGGTACATTACCGCAGTTCGGGCAGTGGATGATAGGAATAGGCTCTCCCCAGTATCTCTGTCTTGAGAATACCCAATCGCGAAGCTTGTAATTTACTTTTCTTGTTCCGATGCCCTTCTGAGCAATCTGTTCAAGGTCTTTTTGTGATAGCATAAGTTAAATGATTATTGTTAATATTTGAGAATAAATAAGATGTTTTCCATGTCATACACGATGCAAATGTAAGCTATCTTCAAAGAAGAGTGAAATATTTCGTTGAAATTATCGCAACAATTTGCCTTTTTTCCTACTTTTGCCGCATAAATGTGGCTACGACAGAGTAAACTCACCCTCAATGCACCAATTATCGGCAGAAGACGCCGCACTGATAGCCAGCTACACAAAAGAGGCTCAGGATGCGGGTAAGATACAGAACGACTGGCTCGGACGCAATCCGATAGACAGTTGCGCGAGGGTGTGCGACATTGCCGCCGACGAACTGGGGCTGGGCAGAAACGCTATTGTCGCCATACTGCTGACCCCATGCTTCACAGACATCGACGACCCACAGATTGCCAAAGTGAAGGACGACTTCGGCGAGACATCCTACAAGATTCTCATAAGCTACATAAAGATAAGGAAACTGTACGAGCGTGCGCGTGTCATTACCGATGACAACTTCCGCAACCTGCTGATGTCGCTGTGCGAGGATGTGAGGGTGCTGCTGATAGTCATTGCGGAGACAGTAGCCTTCCTGCGCCACATAAACGAATTGAAAGAGCCGCCCGTAAGCACCATTCAGGATGCCGCCCTGCTCTATGCGCCACTCGCCCACAAGCTCGGACTATACAAGCTGAAGAGCGAGATAGAAGACCTCTCGCTGAAATACATCGAGCACGACGCCTACTACCACATCAAGGAGAAGCTGAACGCGACGAAGGCTGCGCGCGACAAATACATGCAGGAGTTCATAGAGCCTATAGAGCAGATGCTCACGGAGGCGGGACTGAAGTTCCACATCAAGGGCCGCACGAAGTCAATCCACTCCATCTGGCAGAAGATGAAGAAGCAGAACTGCCCGTTTGAGGGTGTCTATGACCTGTTCGCCATACGCATTATCCTCGACTCGCCGCTGGAACAGGAGAAGGTGCAGTGCTGGCAGGTGTATGCCCTTATCACCAACCGCTACCAGCCTAACCCGAAGCGAATGCGCGACTGGCTGAGCGTGCCGAAGTCCAACGGCTACGAGTGCCTGCACATCACCGTGCTCGGCCCGCAGCAGAAATGGGTGGAGGTGCAGATACGCACGGAGCGCATGGACGCCATCGCGGAGAACGGCCTCGCCGCACACTGGCGCTACAAGGGCGTGCAGAGCGAGAACGGCATAGACACATGGCTGGGCGAGGTGCGCCGCGCACTGGAGACATCGGACAACATCGACATAGACAGCACCTTCTCCACCGCCGCCTACGATCAGGAGGTGTTTGTGTTCACGCCGAAAGGCGAGCTGAAGAAGTTTCCCAAAGGCGCCACCGTACTTGACTTCGCCTACGCCGTACACACAAAGGTGGGCAACACCTGCACGGGCGCAAAGATTAACGGCAAGGCAGTGCCCTTCAGGTATGAGCTTCAGAGCGGCGACAATGTGGAGATTCTCACCTCCAGTCAGCAGAAGCCTAAGCAGGACTGGCTGAACATGGTGGTTACCGGACGCGCCAAGAGCAAGATACGCATGGCGCTGAAGGAGACGCAGGTGAAGGACGGGCTGTACGCGAAGGAGATGCTGGAGCGCAGACTGAAGAACCGCAAGGTGGAGATGTCGGAAAGCACCATGTCGCATCTGCTGAAGAAATTCGGCTACAAGGAGACCGCCGATTTCTACCGCGATGTGGCAAACTCCACGATAGACATGGCTGTTGTCATCGACAAATACATCGAACTGAAAGAGGCGGAGGACAATCCGCAACGAGCAACAGCCGACAGTCAGCAGCCGGCGACAAGCGCGGAGAACTTCGTGCTGAACAGCAACGCGATAAACACGCGCATGAAGACGCAGTTTGCCGCTCAGGGGCAGGATGTGCTCGTCATAGGCAGAAACCTGAAAGGGGTGGACTACTCCCTCGCCCGCTGCTGCAACCCGATATACGGCGACAAGGTGTTCGGTTTCGTAACCATCAACGACGGCATAAAGATTCACCGATGCGACTGCCCCAACGCGAAAGACCTGCACAGCCGCTACGCCTACCGCATAGTGAAGGCTGTGTGGAGTGGAAAGGGCGCTGGGCAGTATGACATAACGCTGCACATAGTGGGCAACGACGACATCGGCATAATGTCGAACATATCGAATGTAATATCAAAGGAGGAACATATCCTCATCCGCTCCATAAACATCGACTCCAACGACGGACTCTTCTCCGGCACAATAACCATCTCCGTGGAAGACCAGCACCGCCTGAACATACTTATAAAGAAGCTGCAACAGGTGAAGGGGGTAAGGCAGGTGAACAGACTGTGAGGATATAGAGTGGAGTTAATGTGAAGTTAAAGGGAAGTTAAAGAGGAGTTAAAGGGACATTACCTTCATGCGCATTAATCATTTGTCACTTTAACTCCACTCCCCTCAGTTACCACTCCCCTTCACTACACCCCAAAAGAAAAACCCACCTAACAATAAACAACTAATCAATAATAATAACTACCATGTTTTCAAATCACCCAAAGGGTCTGCTGTCGGCAGCCCTCAGTAATATGGGCGAGCGTTTCGGCTACTACATCATGAACGCTGTGCTCATTCTGTTCCTATGTTCCAAATTCGGCCTCAGCGATGGTGCCAGCGGCATGATTGCCTCCGCCTTCCTCACACTGATTTACATCCTGAGCCTTGTGGGCGGTATCGTTGCCGACCGCACGAGCAACTACAAGGGCACCATCATCACCGGACTCGTGCTGATGTCGCTCGGTTATGTGTTGCTCACCATCCCTATCACTGCCACAGACACCAACAAGTCGTGGCTGCTGCCGTTCACCTGTGCGGCGCTGTTCATCATCTCTCTCGGCAACGGCTTCTTCAAGGGCAACCTCCAAGCTATCGTCGGACAGATGTATGACAACCTCGAAGAGCAGGCTGCAAAGAAGGGCAAGGACGAACTCGACCGTGTGAAAGGTCTGCGCGACAGCGGCTTCCAGATATTCTATGTGTTCATAAACATCGGCGCACTCGTTGCCCCATTCATCGCGCCATACCTTCGCGGATGGTGGCTCGCACAGAATGGCTTCACATACCACGCAAAACTGCCGGCACTCTGCCATAAGTTCATCAACGACGCTGCGGGCATGAGCGCAGAGGAGATGCAGAACATCAAGGAGTGGTGTGCAGAGGTGAGCAACGGCGCAGTGGCAGAGCCTACCATCGACTTCTGCAACCAGTATCTTGAGGTGTTCAACACCGGCGTACACTACTCATTCTGGGCATCGGTGGTGGCTATGGGCATATCGCTCGTCATCTTCCTCGTGAACAAGAAGACATTCCCGACCCCTGCAAAAAAGGCTGCCGCCGCTGCAGTTGACTACACAGAAGAGGAGCGCAGGACTATGGCTGCGGAGATACGCCAGCGCATGATGGCTCTCTTCGCAGTGCTCGGCATAGCAGTGTTCTTCTGGTTCTCATTCCACCAGAATGCGCAGTCGCTTTCAATCTATGCCCGCGACTTCGTTGATACCTCGTCTATTGCCCCAGAGGTATGGCAGGCAGTGAACCCGTTCTTCGTAATCTTCCTCACCCCGGTAATCATGGCGATATTCGCATGGCTGGCAAAGCGCGGATTCACCTTCTCAACACCGCGAAAGATAGCCATCGGTATGTTCATCGCCGGCATAGCCTACCTCGTGCTGCTGCTCGTGGCACTGGCAAACGGCTATCCTTCTGGCGAGACATTCAACTCTATGCCCGCCGAAGACCAGAACGCGATGAAGGCTGGCGCATGGGTGCTGCTCACAGTTTACTTCTTCCTCACCGTTGCAGAGCTGTTCATATCGCCTCTCGGACTGTCATTCGTGTCAAAGGTTGCACCGAAACATCTGCAGGGACTGTGCCAGGGCCTGTGGCTCGGTGCTACGGCTGTGGGCAACGGACTGATATGGCTTGGTCCCGTCATGCTCAATGTATGGCCGCAGTGGATGTGCTGGACAGTGTTCCTCGCCGTCTGCCTGCTCTCTATGGCTATCATGCTGTCTATGGTGAAATGGCTGGAGAAAGTGTGCAAGACGAACTGATATATTTTAGAAGTTAAAGTAGTTAGGGGAGTTAAAGACAAATGACTTTTTATCAGAGACTTGGCTCTGACGCCGCGTTCATCGAAGAACTGCATGGACACAAACTTCGCAGGTAATGTCTTTAACTCCTTTTACTCCCTTAACTCCTTTTACTCCCCCAAATAACCATACACTTAACTTCCCAATATTTTGAACATCTCATTCGCTGAATTTACCCTTAGCTCACCGCGCGAAAGCCTCTGCCCTAAGGACAACAAACCGGAGTTTGCCTTCATTGGACGGTCCAATGTGGGCAAATCCAGTTTGATAAACATGCTGACAAACCGCAAGGGGCTTGCCAAGACATCTGCCACCCCGGGAAAGACTCTGCTCATAAACCATTTCATCATCAACAAGCAGTGGTATCTCGTCGACCTCCCCGGCTACGGCTTTGCAAAACGCTCCAAGAGTGTGCTGCAGAAGTTAGAGCAGATGATAAGCGGCTACATACTGCAGCGCGAACAGCTCGTGAACCTGTTTGTGCTTGTTGACATACGCCTCGAACCGCAGAAGATTGACCTTGAGTTCATCGAGTGGCTGGGGCAGAGCGGTGTGCCTTTCTCCATAGTGTTCACAAAAGCAGACAAGCTGTCGAACAGCAAGGTGAACACCAATGTCGAGGCATACAAGAAGACACTGCTCGAAACATGGGAGGAACTGCCCCCGATATTCGTCACGAGCGCAGAGAAAAAGACCGGGCGCGACGAACTGCTCGGCTACATAGAAGAAATACTGAAAGGCAATAATTAATTGGAGTTAAAGGGGAGTTAAAGAGGAGTTAGAGGGGAGTTAAAGTGACATATGTATTTGAAGCTCAGGACTATTGTCCCTTTAACTCCACAATAACTCCACTTCGCTCCCATTTTTAGAACCCACCAGAAAAATTGATACCCCTTCTCGACATACAGAACCTCTCCAAGCGTTTCGGCGAGAGGATAATCATCAACGACATATCCTTCTCCATTGGCGAAGGCGAAAAGGTAGGGCTTATAGCGCAGAACGGCGTGGGCAAATCCACACTGCTGTCAATCATCGCCGGCGAAGAGCCGCAGGACAGCGGTAAGGTTATCTTCCGCAACGGCATAAGGGTGGGCTTCCTCCACCAGAAACAGACGTTCAACCCGGAGGAGACCGTACTGCAAACCTGCTTCCCACAATCTGCATTGTACCCCCCCACTCCATCTGCAGCTGCGTGGTCTGCATCACCATTGTTTGATGCGCAGCCATCCACTGCCGCCTATGCGCAGTCCGACGCTATTGCATCGGATTACGCTTCAGAGCAGGAAGACGCCCTCATCCTCAAGGCAAAGCAGGTTCTCACCTCCCTGAAAATCCCCAACCTCAACCAGAAGATAAGCCAGCTCAGCGGCGGGCAGCAGAAGCGTGTGGCACTCGCCAGCGTGCTTATCACCGAGCCTGACCTCCTCATCCTTGACGAGCCTACCAACCACCTCGACCTTGAGATGATTGAATGGCTTGAGGCATACCTGCGGCGGGGCAACAAGACGCTGCTCATGGTGACGCACGACCGCTATTTCCTTGACAATGTGTGCAACCAAATCATCGAGATAGATGACAACACCATCTACACCTATCGCGGCAATTTCTCCTACTACCTTGAGAAGCGGCAGCAAAGAATAGATGTGAGGAACGCCACCATAGCCAGCGCAAACAACCTCTACCGCAAGGAGCTCGAATGGATGCGCCGACAGCCACAGGCGAGAGGCCACAAGGCACGCTATCGCGAGGAGGCATTCTACGAATTAGAGAAGATTGCAAAGCAGCGCATACAGGAGCGGCAGGTGAGGCTGAAGAACAGCAACACATACATCGGCTCAAAGATATTCGAGTGCCAGTATGTCTCCAAATCGTTCCCCATCGAAGGGAAGGACGAGCCGCTCGTCATACTCAAAGACTTCTACTACAACTTTTCCCGCTACGAGAAGATGGGCATCGTCGGCAACAATGGTGCGGGTAAATCCACCTTCATAAAGCTGCTGCTCGGACTGGAACGACCCGACAGCGGACAGTTCGACATCGGGCAGACCGTGCGCTTCGGCTACTTCTCGCAGGAGGGACTCGCTTTCCGCCCCGACCAGCGCGTGATAGATGTGGTGCGAGACATCGCAGAATACATCAATCTCGGCAACGGTAAGCACCTCACCGCCGCACAGCTCTTGGAGCGTTTCCTCTTCTCGCGCAAACAGCAGTACGACTATATCGAGAAGCTCTCCGGCGGCGAGCAGCGCAAGCTCTACCTCTGCACCGTACTGATGCAAGACCCCAACTTCCTCATCCTTGACGAGCCCACCAACGACCTCGACATTCAGACTCTCGAAGTGTTGGAGGAATATCTCCAGGACTTTCCCGGCTGCGTCATTATAGTCAGCCACGACCGCTTCTTCACCGACAAAATCGTTGACCATCTGCTCGTGTTCCACGGCAACGGCAATGTGCAGGACTTCCCCGGCAACTACTCGCAATACCGCCAATACCAGAAGCTCAGCCCTATGGCAGAAAGTAGCAAAGGCAAGGAAGTCAAAGAGAGCAAAGAAGGTAAAGAAAGTCGAGAAGGTAAAGATGGTAAAGAAGGTGGAGGCAAACCGAGAAAGCTGTCGTACAAGGAGCAGCGCGAGCTGGAGCAATTGGAGAAGGACATCGCTGCACTCGAAGCGGAGAAGAAGACCATCGTTGAAGAGCTCTCTGCCGGCAATATCTCCACAGACCGCATAGTGAAGCACAGCAAGCGCCTGCCTGAAGTGGAAGCGCAGTTGGACGAGAAGGAGATGCGCTGGCTCGAACTTCAGGAAATGGGGATGGCAACTTAGGAATTACCACTCCCCCTAAAACCATCATCAAAAGCGGCTGCCCCCCCCCTCCTTCACCACATCAAAATAAATCCCCATAAACTCTGAATACCATGAAAAAACTTTCTTTCATCCGCATCCAGTTACTGCTCTTATGCGCAACCCTGTCCGCCGCAACCGCT
>JABUUG010000007.1:0-2053 GCA_021443285.1 Bacteroidaceae bacterium | reverse complement strand
GACCGCCGCCAGCTCGATATGACCACCGCACTCTCCACCGTCAGCTACAAGGCAGACGGCGTGTCATACACTCGCGAGACATTCGCTTCTATGGCAGACGGCGTCATCGTCATGCGCATAAAGGCGGGCAAGAAGGGCGCACTGTCGTTCTCTCTGTCGCACAGCTGCCAGCTGCCATCGATGAGCAAGGCGGAGAAATCCGCCCTCGGCGACATTCTCTGGGCAAAGATCAACCCCGTTGAACACGAGGGTATCAAGGGCGAAGTATATGCGGAGTGCATGGCAAAGGTGGCATCCGACGGCAAACAGACCTGCACCGCCGACGGCAAGATAAGCATCGACAAGGCCACCACAGCAACCATCGTCATCACCGCAGCCACAAACTTCGTCAACTACAAGGACATCAGCGGCAACCCGGCACAGCGTAACGAGGAGTATCTTTCCAATGTCAGCAAGCTCAACTACGATGCTCTGCTGAAGCGCCACCTCGCGAAATACCAGCCGCAATACTTCCGCACATCGCTTACCCTGCACAACGGCGAGAATGTCAAGCTGCCCACCGACCAGCGCCTTGCCAGATTCTACGGCTCGGACGATATGGGTATGGTGGCACAACTGTTCAACTACGGCCGCTATCTCCTCATCTCCTCATCGCAGCCCGGCGGTCAGCCCGCCAACCTGCAGGGAGTATGGAACGACAAGCAGTATGCGCCGTGGGACAGCAAATACACCATCAACATCAATGCCGAGATGAACTACTGGCCGGCAGAGGTGTGCAACCTCTCCGAGACTGCCCAGCCGCTCTTCTCAATGATAAAAGACCTCTCCGTGACGGGCGCAAAGACGGCACGCGAGATGTACGGCTGCCGCGGATGGGTGGCTCACCACAACACCGACCTCTGGCGCATAGCCGGACCTGTTGACGGCGCTACATGGGGAATGTTCCCCAACGGTGGCGCATGGCTCACCACACACATCTGGGAGCACTACCTATACACGCTCGACAATGACTTCCTAAAGCAATACTACCCAATACTGAAGGGCGCTGCCGACTTCTACCTTGACTTTATGGTAGAGCACAACGGACAGTTGCTCATCGTGCCTTCTGTAAGCCCAGAACACGGCGGCATGGGCAAACAATCGACTGTTACGGCTGCCTGCACGATGGACAACCAGATAGCCTACGACGCACTCAACCAGACGCTGCTCGCAGCGAAAGTGCTGAACACTGACGCAGCATATCAGGAGAAGTTGCAGAAAGCCATCGCCATGCTGCCGAAGATGAAGGTGGGCAAGCACGGACAACTGCAGGAATGGCTCGAAGACATCGACAACCCGAAGAGCGACCACCGTCACATATCACACCTCTACGGTCTCTACCCATCAAGCCAGATAACGCCCTTCGACACGCCAAAGCTGTGGAAGGCGGCAGGCGTGACGCTCAACCAGCGTGGCGACGCAGCGACGGGTTGGAGCCTCGGATGGAAGACAAACTTCTGGGCGCGTATGCTCGACGGCAACCATGCCTTCCGCATCATCAGCAATATGCTCCGACTGCTGCCGTCAGAGTCGCGAGAGGATATGGAGAAGAACCCCGACGGCCGCACATTCCCCAACCTCTTCGATGCGCACCCGCCATTCCAGATTGACGGAAACTTCGGCGTTACAGCAGGCATAGCAGAGATGCTCATGCAGAGCCACAACAACGCCATACATCTGCTGCCGGCACTCCCCGACGCATGGAAAGACGGTAAGGTGAGCGGACTGAAGGCACGCGGCGGCTACGAGGTAAGCATAGAATGGAAGGACGGAAAACTGAAAGAAGCGGTGATAACACCGAGCGTGAGCGGCACTCTCCGTCTGCGCACCGCAGCAAAAATAAAGCAGGGCAGACTGGTGAAGAACTACCCTGAAATAAACATAAACGAATACGAGATAACCGTTACTGCGGGGGAGAAGATTATAGTGAAGGATTAAGGTGGGGGCTATAAATGGGAGTTAACCTATAAATTGGAGTTAAGGGAGTTAAAGGAGTTAAGGGAGTTAAAGACAA
>JABUUG010000079.1 GCA_021443285.1 Bacteroidaceae bacterium | reverse complement strand
AGACGGTTACACAAAGCGAAGCGACTGAAAGAATTCAAGCTCGCTTGATTGCACTCGCTCAACCGTAACTTTGCACACATAGACCAAACATAAAAAAGCATAATAACCATGAATTACCTTCCCCTGCTCCTTGCGCGTCAGCGCATGGTTTTTACCCTTCTTATCCTCCTTATCTTCCTCCCCCTGTCTGTCTTCGCCCAGAAATATGTCGGCGGCGACATCTCGCTCCTTGCAAAGTACGAGGCCAACGGCGCGCAATACTACGACAAGGACGGGAAACCGTGTGGCGAGATGCTCTCTTTCTTCAAGAACAACGGCTACAACGCCATGCGCGTGCGCCTGTTCGTTAATCCTGAGAATGCGGCAACTGACGAGAAAGGGCAGGGCGTGTTCCAGAATCTCGACTATGTGAAATCGCTCGGAAAGAGGATAAAGGATGCTGGCATGGCATTCCTGCTCGACTTCCACTATTCCGACTCGTGGGCAGACCCCGGAAAACAGCGTGTGCCAAAGGCGTGGGAGGGACTGACGGACGAACAGCTCGCTTCCAAACTTTACGACTACACGAAGGACTGCCTCCAGCAACTGAATGACTGCGGAGCAACCCCTGACCTAATACAGACGGGAAACGAAATAAGCTACGGAATGCTGTTCGGAGAATGGAGTACCAGCAAGAAGCAGTATTATGCCGGAAAGGCTGACAACCGCGACCGCTTTGTGGCGTTCCTGAAGAGTGGGCTGAAGGCTTGCCGCGAGGTGTGTCCACAGGCTAAGACCATAATTCACACGGAGCGTGTGGAGCAACCTGACTATATCGCTGCGTTCTACGATGACATGGCGGCTGCGGGCATAGACTACGACATCATAGGTCTCAGCTATTACCCTATATACCACGGACTGCTGCCGCAGTTGCAGAAGGCACTCGACAAAATAAAGACCCGCTATCCGGGCAAGGAGGTGCAGATCGTGGAAACGGGCTATTCCTATGCCTGGGCACGCGAGGGCACATATAAGGATAAATGTCTGGCGCAGTGGCCCGTAAGCGAAACGTCCTCCGCTGGTCAGGCGAAATTTACAGAAGACCTTATACAGTTGCTCAACAATTACGACTTCGTAACAGGACTCTACTGGTGGCAGATGGATGCCAACGAATACGGACTCGAATGGGGCACAAAGCGTGTGCTGGACAGTTGGTGGAACGAGTCGCTCTTCGACAACCGCAGCGGAAAGGCAACCGATGCCTTCTACAAAATGCAGGACTTCAACACTTCCTCCTCCATAACATCTGCAACGGCAGATTGTGCCACAATTGGCAGCGAAACCCTATACAACATCTCTGGTCAGCGTGTCAGCCAGCCCGTAGCGAATGGTATATATATTAAGGATGGGAGGAAGTATCTGACCAAAAATGAATAACGGCAATATTTAAGGTGGGTTCTAAAAATTGGAGTTAAGGGAGTTAAAGAAGTTAAAGACAAATGACTTTTTCTAAAGACAACTGCCTGAATACAAACCATATAGGTGATGTCTTTAACTCCACTTTAACTCCACTTTAACTCCACATTAACTCCACTTTAACTCCCCTTCGCTTCACTCCCATTTATGGCCCCCTCCTACAAGCATTTCTATCAGTTCTTCATCAGCAGCCGCCCAGTCGAGTTTCGGCAGTTCATGGGGCTGACACCAGCGGTGGTCGATGTGTTCCTTGCGGTTGAATGTGGTGTTGTCGGCAGAGCAGAGGAATGCCTGAAGTGTTATTGAGAAGTCGGGATACTGATATTCAACGGTTGTTATCAGTTTCCCGACTTTCACTTCGTAGTCCATCTCTTCACGCAGTTCGCGCCTCAGGGCGTCTTCGGGTTGTTCCCCCACCTCCGTCTTTCCTCCGGGAAATTCCCATTTGCCCGCAGTCGATGGCGAACCTTTCTTCGGTCGCCTCATGCAGAGAATCTTACCCTCGTGAACTACCACTGCGCATACTACGTTATAGTGCTTCATGTCTGTATTTTAGTGTTAATTCAGAAGTTCAGGGAAAGTGGAGTTAATGTGGAGTTAAAGGGAAGGTAAAGAGGAGTTAAAGTGCCAAATGACTTGTGTGCATAACGGTAATGTCACTTTAACTCCCCATTCACTCCTCTTTAACTCCACTTCACTACACTTAAAGAATTACTTCCAGTTTATAGCCTTATACTTCTTGCTTCTGCGTTCAGCAACGGGGCTATTTCATGAAAGCCGCAGTCAAAATGGGCAGCTATGATATGGCGGGCGATTTGTCCGTGGGTAACCACAATGATTGTTTCGCCGGCAAACCTTTTCCGCAGTTCCTCTATTGCCATCCTTGCCCGCTTGCGTATGTCCGCTTCCGTTTCAGCGTTGTCATCGGGGAATACCAGTTCTCCGTTTTTAAAGTATTTGTCTTTCGCTTCGGCAATTGGTATGCCGTTGAACCTCCCCCAGTTGCGCTCCCTCAGTATCTCCAACGGTACTATTGGCAGCGCCAGTTTGTCAGCTATAATCCGGGCGGAGTCCATGGCTCGTTTAAGGTCGCTCGCTACAATTCTCGTGAAGCGGACGTCTTCCTTGGCAAGTCTTTCTGCCGTCATCGTCATTTGCTCCCTGCCGTTTTCCGTGAGCGTGCCGGGCATGTGTCCTTGCAGAATCCTCTGCCGGTTCTCTTCTGTTTCTCCGTGTCTTATCAGGTATATCAGCATAAGCGTCCCTTCCCCCTTTCTGTACGGTTCTGTCCCTTACATGTCTCCGCCTCCTGCGGAGTATCCGTCGTAGCTGCCGGAGTCTTCGTGGTTGTGTCCGTCATCCTCCTGCTTCATCTTGCTCTTGTCGAACTTTGGTTTGGCGTTGCCGAAGCTGTAGGTTACGGAGAAGTTCACGTTGCGTCCTCCCCAGCGGTTTATGGCATGGCGTGTGAATCCTTCTGCGTCTGTGAATGACTCGCGTTTGCGGGAGTCGAGGATGTCACGGCAGTTGACTGCAAATGTCCAATTGTTGAGGGTTTTGCGAACGCCAGCCTGAAGGGTGAAGTTGCCGTTGCGGTAGCCCTGTGCCTCTATCTCTTTTGAGCGGTATCTGCCTGCCACCTGTACGGATATGCCGTAGGGCAGCATGAGCGATGCCTGCATTCGTGCATTCCATGTGAAGCGGTTTTCTGCTTCGCCGGAAGCGTGTATGTTTTCTCCGTGTAGAGGCTCTTGGGTGTAGTAGTCGAAGGCTGAGACGTGTTTGTTGTAGAGGTTTACGTTTGTGGTGAGTTCGAGTATCTTGAAGAGCTTGTTCTTGGCGGTTATTTCGAGTCCGGCATTTGAACTCTGCGTGAGGTTCATCGTTGTTTGGAAGATTCTGCTGTCGCCGTAGCTTTCAGGCAGAGAATATGAGACATGGCTCATCACGTCTGTTGTCTGTCGGAAATATCCGCTGACGAGGATGGAGTGTTCGGGCCACTGGCAGAGGTAGTTGATGGCGAAGGAATTGCTGTATTCCGGCGTCAGTTCAGGGTTTCCGTAGTGTACGTAGGAGGCGTCGGAGGTGTTCATGAACGAGTTGAGTTCGCCTCCGTGTGGCCGGCGCAGTCGTCGCGTGTAGTTGAGTTGCAGCTGTCCGATTTCTGTTATCTGGTATGAGAGGAAGACGCTGGGGAACAGCTGGAAGAAGTCTTTCTTGTATTTGGCCTTGACGGTTTCCTGTCCCGTGGTCTTTGTTTCGTCTTTGGTGTCGCTCCATCCGAGGGTTTCGGTGTCCACTTTCCAGTATTCTCCGCGAAGTCCCGCCATGATGGAGAATTTGGGTGTTACCTTGAATGATGTCGTGAAATAGCCGGCATGTATGTCCATGTCGTAGATGAACCTGTTGTAGTAGGGGGATTGGAACTTCTTGTCTGATCCGTCCCACTTTGTGCCGACCCACTGCTCGTTCGGAGTGTTCTCGTGCGACAGTTCTGCGTTGTAGCCGGCTTCCAGTTTGAACCAGTCGGTTATCTGGTTGGCATAGTCGAGTTTTATCTCCCACTCGTGGTTTTTAATGTTGAAAGGCTCGTGGGTATAGGAGTAGGTTGTCGGCGATTGGGGGGTGATGTGTGCTATGGAGTCCTTGTAGTATGAGTTGTTGTCTGCTCCCCAGCGGGAGTGGCTTACAATGAGGTCGAGGGTGTGGGTGGGCGACCAGGTGTGCCTGTAGTTCACTTCGTAGTTCTGCATGAGCATGTCTCCGCTGCTCTTTACGTCGCGATACTGTGTGCATGTGTCTGCCGTGCTGCCCGCTATGCCGTAGTGGTAGGGGGTGGTCTGGTAGCGGTTGTTGCCGCCTTTCATGATGGTTGCTCCGATGCCGAGGTCGTCCTTGTCAGTGATGTGCCATGTGCCTCCGAGGCGTGCGAAGAGCATGTTGCCGTAGTTGGAGTTGTCCGTACTGTAGTTAGACCATGTTGTCTCGTTTGCCCGTTTGCCGTTGATTACCGCGTAGTTGGTCTGCTCGCTCTCTGCGCTGCCCTTGTTCTGCATGTGACGATAGCCGATGCTTGCGTAAGCGTCTATCTTGGTGCTGTTGAAGTTGATGTTTGCGTTTGCGTTAGCGCCGCCTTGAGTGTTAGCGCCGGCTGACAGTGAGCCATAGTAGCCTGCCTTGCGGTCTTTCTTTAGGACTATGTTGATGATGCCGGCACTGCCTTCTGCGGAGAACTTTGCCGAGGGGTTGTCTATGACCTCTATCTTCTCGATGCTTTCTGCCGGGAGCTGCTTGAGTATGTCGCCGCGGTTGTCGGATGTCAGTCCGCTCCGGCGGCCGTTTATCCATACTTCCACACTGGAGTTGCCTCGCAGTGATACATTCCCGTCTTGGTCAACCTCTACGGATGGGATGTTCTCCAGCACGTCGGTTGCGGCACCGCCGGCGTTTGATATGTCCTGCGACACGTCGAATGTCTTGCGGTCAACTTCAAGTTTTACGGTTGAACGCTGTCCTGTTACTGTTACCTCCTGCAGTGAGGTTGCTTCTTCGGCAAGAGATATTGTGCCGAGGCTTATCTTTTTGCCCGACGCCGTGATGTTGCGGGAATAGGGTTTGTAGCCCATGAAGGTAATGCCTACGGTGTAGCTGCCGTTTTTCAGTCCAGAGATTCTGAACTCTCCGGAGTCGTCTGTCATGGCGTTCTTCAATGGGGTACTGCTGTTAGGCGACGTTACCACAACCGTTACAAAGGACAGCGGCTCGCCTGTCTTCTTGTCTTTTACCTTTCCGCTTATGTTGGTTTGGGCAGAAGTTAAGGTGAAGACGGAAATAAAAAGGGTTATAAAAAAGAATAGACGTTTCATTTACTATCTTACAATTTACGGTTTAGCTATTGTGTGGGATTTTATTATTGGCAATATCTGTTAATTATGAAGTTAAAAGAAGTTATGCGCCTACGGCGCGGAAGTTAAGGGAAGTTAAAGGACAATACCTGCTGAGTATCAAATGTGTATCTGGTTATAGAATGGGCCAAAAAAACGGCTGCAAAGTTACATAAAAAAAGCAGTTGGGAAACTATTAGTGTTTTCCAACTGCTTTTATTAAAGATATTTAACTTTTGGCTTTGTTATAAGCCAAGCGGATTGCTGTTATTCTGCTGCAGGTGTTTCTGCTACCGGTTCAGCAGGTGCCTCAGCTACCTCTGCTTTAGGAGCCTCTGCTGGAGCTTCCTCCACCTGTGCGCCCTCAGCCACAACCTTTACAGGAATTTCAACAGAAACCTCTTTGTGGAGTTTTACCACTGCAACATAGTCGCCGACAGCCTTGATGTCCTTGAGAACAACGATTTTGCGGTCGATGTCGTTGCCGAGCTTATTGAGTTCAGCGGCTACATGAGCGTTTGTTACAGAACCGTAGGTCTGACCTGTAGCGGAAACCTTTGCAGGGATGATGAGTGAAACGCCCTGAAGCTTTGCTGCCTTCTCTTCTGCTGCCGCCTTGATGGCTGCGAGCTTGTGTGCCTGCTGCTTGAGGTTCTCTGCGAGAATCTTCTTTGCTGATGGAGATGCAATCACACCCTTTCCCTGTGGGATGAGGTAGTTGCGACCATAACCACTCTTTACT
>JABUUG010000078.1:6104-11087 GCA_021443285.1 Bacteroidaceae bacterium | reverse complement strand
ATCTAATCAAAAATAAAATTCAATACAAACCATTCTCTAATGAACTATTTGGGTTAAAACATCGGCGATACATGTATCGCTGCACATAACGAAGAAGTAATAGGAGGTAAAAAGATTGTAAAAGAAGGATTTTTATTAATCCTCAACCCTAAATTAATTGCCACTCGCACAAGCACAATGCTTATGTGGGTGGCAAGTTTTTTGTGGGGAGGGGATTGGTTATGCCGAGTAGTAAGCGGTAAGTCCGGGCATCGGCGACTGCATGATTCTGCCGACGGTGTAGCCCTTTGCTGACGCAACTGCGCGCAGGATATCCTGATAATGGAAGGCAATGCTACCGACAAAGCAGATTTCTGCACAAGGCTGATTGCCAGCGAAATAAGGCGCAATATTATTATCGAAGAAGGCTGAGAAATTATGCTCGATGATGGCTCTCACCGACGGGTTGTCGCGGTGTTTGCCGATAAAGGCGGACAGGGATGCGAGGAAACGGTTGGGCATGGGCTGGCGATATACGCGATTTATAATCTCCGCCTGTGTCATTCCTGCTTCGTTTCGGAATGCCTCAGCCACGCCCGCCTCTACCCTACCCTTCAGCAAGGCGTTCAGAAAAAGTTTTCCAAGTACGGCGCCACTGCCCTCATCGCCGAGTATGAAGCCCAATGCCGGGGTGTTCTTCACGATTCTCTCTCCGTCATAAAGGCAGGAGTTGCTGCCAGTGCCGAGTATGCAGGCCACACCTGCCTTGTGTCCGCAAAGGGCATGGGCGGCGGCAAGCAGGTCGGAATACACCTCGATGTCGGAGCACGGGAATACCACAGAAAGCAGCCTCTTCACAACGACAGACTTCTCTGGTGTGCAGCCCGCACCATAGAAGCGGATGGAGGAAGGAACGGGGAGTTGTGCTGAAGCCTCGGACAGGACAGCCACCATATCTTCCTCAGTCTGCATGAAGGGATTAATGCCCTGCGTAAGGACAGTCTTTCCGGCGCAACACCACTCGGTTTTTGTACTGCCGGCATCGGCGATGAGTATCATATTCTCAGAATCTTCCATATCAGTTTTTTAAAGAATAACAGTTAAAATTACCTGTTGCCAGAGTTCACAGTTTGTCAGTTTTGCCGCAAATATTATTGCAAAAGTACCAAATAATCAGTCCGGCAGCAAACAAAAAGCAAAAAAAACGCGGTATGAGGGGCAAATAATAACACTGCCTTGCGCGCATATACAATAATTATATAAATTTGCACCGCTTTTTTAACACGCATGAAAAGAATTGCTCTCTGCATATTGACTGCACTGCTGTTCTGTCTGAGTGCCCAAGCTGTCCTGAAAGAGAAAGACCTTGCCGGCACACTGGTAATATTGCGCAACGAACTGACCTCTGCCTACAGGGAAAGCGCCGAGCGAGAAGCGTCCTTCCAGTACCGCAATACGCTAGCGCGCCGCAATATGTTTGACATAATGAAGAAAAGCGAGCAGAACGCCCTTATGCTTTACTCGCAGAAGAAGGAGTATGTATTTGACCTTGCCTACGCCTGCCACGAAGCGACCGAGCAATACCACAGCTTCAAGCAGCAGGCACTTCCCATGCAGACCTTTGCCGAGCGCACGGCTTTTGAGAATGCGCGCTATGACAGCCTTATACAATCGCTGTCAAGAATACCCAACATAGTTCTTGATTCCGTATCAAGGGAAAACAAGTCTGTTTGCCTTGCCATTGCCATAAACATGCAGCGGCAGATACAGGAACGCAAAACCTCTACAGATGAGTTCATAGCACGATACAACTCCACAGGAACACGCCTGAAGGAGCTGAACGACTATGCACAAGTGAGATACACCGACATACAGCACAGCATCTTCCGCAACGGTGGAGAGAACTACTATGTCCTGCTCAAGACGCTCGCCGCCCAGCTGATGGAGGTAGAGGAGGCTGTGAACGACAAATACCGGTCATACAGGAACTTCAACTCTGAATGGGACGTAAGATACATGGGCTTTCTCTTCGCCCTGATACTGATTTACGGCCTGGTATCCATTGCCATCAACATAGTCGCCATAAAGTTCCTGCTTCCCAAACGCTTTAAGACCAAGGGCTTCCTCGCCCGCCAAAGCAGCATAATCATGGCGACAACCGTGATAACCTTTGCCATAGCAATCGGAATCCTGAAGAACATCTACACGCAGAATTTCTTTGCCATGGCAGGCGGTCTGCTCGTGCAGTACACATGGCTCATAAGTGTTATCATCCTTTCCGTTTTAGGTCGCGTAAAGCCCGAACAATTAGGGAGTGCATACAAGACATACAGCCCACTCATCATAGTGAGTTTTGTGGTTATAGTATTCCGCATTGTGCTGATACCCAACGCATTGGTATGCCTTATCTTCCCTCCGATAATCCTGGTGTGCGCCATAATGCAGTGGTATGTGTTAAGGAAATACCGCAACAGCACCCCAAAGGGTGACCTCTTCTATGCACAGATATCGCAGACGGTTTTCCTGTTCAGCATCGGTTGCTCGTGCTTCGGCTTCACACTTCTCGCCGTACAGGCCCTGATATGGTGGACGATGCAGCTCACCTGTATCCTCACAATAACCTGCATACACACATGGCTCAAGTCTATTGAAGAGACGAAGCTAAGCGTGGAGAAACTGAAGAAGCAGAAGGAGAAAGTGTCGATGGCGACCATTTGGCTGTTCCATTTTGCAAAGGATGTGATAGTCCCCGTCATGGGCATCATCTCTATCATGGTTTCCGTATATTGGGCAGCCGATGTGTTCAACCTGAGCGACACGGTAAGGCGCATGTTCGACTATGACCTGATAACCTACGACAAGTTCAGCCTGTCGCTCATCACGATAATAATGATAGCGAGCCTGTGGTTCACCGCATCGTTCGTCAGCCAGCTCATACTCGAGATAGCCCGCCACAGTTTCAGTTCCGAAGACCAGAACTCAGCCGACAGCCGCCTCGTGATGATAAAGAATGTGGTGCAGGTATTGGTATGGGGCACATGGTTTCTCGTCAGCCTCTTCATCCTCGGTGTAAACACCACATGGATTGCCGTCATCGGTGCCGGTCTGTCAACGGGTGTCGGTTTTGCATCGAAGGACATAATCGAGAACATCTACTACGGCATATCGCTCATGACCGGACGCATCAAGATAGGCGACTTCATAGAGTGCGACGGCACACGCGGCAGGGTTAGCTCCATATCATATACAAGCACGCTGATAGAGGCTATAGACGGATCTGTAATAGCATTCCAGAACTCGCAGCTGTTCACGAAGAACTACAAGAACCTTACGCGCAACCACGGCTATGTGCTGTCCAAGATAAGCTTCGGCGTAGCTTACGGCAGCAATGCAAAACAGGTGGCAGACCTTATAGTGAAGACCGTAACCGAGGCACGCATACCGGGTATCGACAGGAAAAAGGCGGTGAGCACCGCACTTGTTGACCTTGCGGACAGCAGTGTGAACTTCATGCTCTACTCATGGGTTGACGTCATAAAGCAGGCTGCCATTGAGAGCCAGCTGCGCACACTGATATACGATACACTTAACAACAACGGAATATCAATACCATTCCCACAACAAGACATACATATCATCAATGGACTTTCTTAACAAAGTATTATCAAAAGAACTGGCCGCCCAGCTATGGGAAGGCCATACTATCGGCACAGCGGAGAGCTGCACCGGCGGCAGGATA
This sequence comes from Bacteroidaceae bacterium, assembly GCA_021443285.1. Classification (GTDB taxonomy): domain Bacteria; phylum Bacteroidota; class Bacteroidia; order Bacteroidales; family Bacteroidaceae; genus Prevotella. Next base: position 7,369 of record JABUUG010000078.1, on the reverse strand, counting down.
GCCGAAGCAATCGTAATGACATCGGGCGCATCACATTATTTCCGTGGCGGAATTATCTGCTATCACGACGACATCAAGCGCAACCTGCTGAAGGTAAGCCCCGAACTAATTGAGGAAAAGACTTCCGTATGCGAGGAAGTGGCCATACAGCTTGTGGAAGGCGCATGCGAAGTGCTCGGCACAGAGATAGCCGTAGCATCCACAGGATGGGGCGGTCCCGGCGGAGGCACTACGGAAAACCCGGTGGGGACAATATTCATTGCCTGCGGAAAGAAGGGCGACATCATAACCCGAAGGCTCGAAGGCGATGAGGGGCGCGACAAGAACCTCGATAATGCCACACGCATAGCGCTCGAAATGTGTGCCCAATATATAGCGGACAGGCATACAGAAAAGTCGGAAGAAAAAGCACCGCGACTGATGGATTTTGAAGGTCAGGAACAATAAATAAAGTGGAGTTAAAGGAAAAGTGTAGTTAATGTGGAGTTAAAGGGAAGGTAAAGTGTAGTTAAAGTGTAGTTAAAGTGACATTACCTTTTTGCGCATGAGTCATTCGTCACTTTAACTCCACTCTAACTCCACTCCCCTCAGTTACCACTTCCATACACTTAATGAACTCTCCACATTAACTCCCCTTCACTACACTTAAAGAACAACCACACATTAAATACAACTTTACAGCAATGTTCAACACTCACAAAAACATAGATTTATACAAGACCAACCTTGACATCCTGAAGCAATGGCAGGAAAGCAACCTCTTCTGGCGTTCTGTGGAAGAGCGTGAGGGATGCCCGGAATTCGTATTCTTCGAGGGTCCACCTTCTGCCAACGGTCATCCCGGCATACACCATGTCCTCGCGCGTACAATAAAAGATACTTTCAACCGCTACAAGACGATGAAGGGCTTCCAAGTGAAGCGCAAGGCGGGATGGGACACCCACGGTCTGCCAGTGGAGCTCGGTGTGGAGAAGGAACTCGGCATAACGAAGAACGACATCGACAACAAGGACAGCGAGAAATACATCTCCACAGCCGACTACAATGCCAAGTGCCGCTCGAATGTGATGATGTTCACAGACGAATGGACAGAACTGACCGAGCAGATGGGCTACTGGGTGGACCTTGAGAACCCGTACATCACCTACGACAACAAATATATAGAAACACTGTGGTGGCTCCTGAAGCAGCTCTACGACAAAGACCTGCTCTACAAGGGCTATACCATACAGCCGTACTCGCCCGCTGCCGGCACCGGACTTTCA
>JABUUG010000078.1:0-6098 GCA_021443285.1 Bacteroidaceae bacterium | reverse complement strand
CACGAACTGAACCAGCCGGGATGCTACCGCGATGTGAAGGACACCACCTGCACAGCACAGTTCCTCGTAACCGATGTGTGCGAAGGGCTGAAGGGCAAAGGTGAGGTAACAGGCGAGATACCGGAAGGACTCAAGACATACATCCTCGCATGGACAACAACCCCATGGACTCTGCCATCAAACACCGCACTCTGCGTTGGTCCGAAGATTGACTATGTAGCCGTTGTGGGCAACAACCCATACTCTGGCGAAGAGGCACTATACATACTCGCCGAGTCGCGCCTGTCGGCATACTTCTCCGCAAAGAAAGACGAAGAGGGCAACGAGTGTCCGCTGCGCATAGTATGGCGCGGCAAAGGCACCGACCTCGTGGGACTGCACTACCGCCAGCTGATGCCATGGGTGAAGCCATGCGCCATTGAGAACGACGAGATTGTGGTGAAAGAGGCTGACGCCTTCCGCGTAATACCCGGCGACTATGTAACAACGGAAGACGGTACGGGTATCGTTCACATCGCACCGACATTCGGTGCAGACGACGCGAAGGTGGCAAAGGATGCCGGCATACCGTCGCTCTTCATCATAGACAAAGGCGGCGACACACGACCGATGGTTGACTTCCAGGGCAAGTATTTCACAGCAGATGACATGGACGAGAAGTTCCGCGAACTCTGTGTACAAGACTCCTACTGGAGACATTCGGGCGAATATGTGAAGCCGGGCTTCAAGGCATGGTTCACAAAAGACGACAACACCTCGCTCGAAGACGCAATGAAGGCGCTGAAGCCGGAAGACGACCTGAACCTCGCCATCTGCATGGACATGAAGCAGGAGGGCAGCGTGTTCAAGATAGAGAAGCATGTACACAACTACCCACACTGCTGGCGTACAGACCTGCCGATACTCTACTACCCGCTCGATTCGTGGTTCATCCGCTCTACAGTAAAGAAGGAGCGCATGGTGGAACTGAACAAGACCATCAACTGGAAACCTGAATCGACCGGTACAGGACGCTTCGGCAACTGGCTGGAGAACCTGAACGACTGGAACTTGTCGCGCTCACGCTATTGGGGAACACCTCTACCAATATGGCGCAACCGCGACACTAAAGAGGAACTCTGCATAGGCTCTACCGAAGAGCTGTACAACGAGATAGAAAAGGCTGTGAAGGCGGGCGTTATGAACAGTAACCCACTGAAGGACAACGGCTTTGTGCCAGGCGACAACTCGAAGGAGAACTACGACAAGATAGACCTACACCGCCCGTATGTTGATGACATTGTCCTCGTCAGCGACAGCGGCAAACCGATGAAGCGTGAGACAGACCTCATCGATGTATGGTTCGACTCAGGCGCAATGCCTTATGCGCAGATTCACTATCCATTCGAGAACAAGGAACTGATAGACGAGGGCAAGGCGTTCCCTGCCGACTTCATCAATGAGGGTGTTGACCAGACACGAGGATGGTTCTTCACACTGCACGCAATAGCAACGATGGTGTTCGACTCGGTGGCTTTCAAGAATGTAATCTCATCAGGACTCGTGCTTGACGCAAAGGGCAACAAGATGTCAAAGCGTCTCGGCAATGCCATAAACCCATTCGACACGCTGAAAAACCAGAGCACAGACGCCACACGCTTCTATATGCTCACCAACTCACAGCCATGGGACAACCTGAAGTTCGACCCGAAGGGTGTCGATGAGATACGCCGCAAATTCTTCGGCACTCTGTTCAACACTTACTCCTTCTTCGCCCTCTACGCAAATGTCGATGGCTTTACCGGCACAGAGCCGCAAGTGCCGTTGGCAGAACGCCCGGAGATAGACCGCTGGATAATATCAGAGCTGAACACCCTGATAAAGACCGTCGATGAGTCATTGGCAGACTACGAGCCCACACGAGCCGGCAGATGTATAGACGGATTCGTGAACGACTACCTGTCCAACTGGTATGTGCGCCTCAACCGCAAGCGTTTCTGGGGCAAGGATATGAGCAAGGACAAGCTGGCTGCCTACCAGACGCTCTACGAATGTCTGAAGACCGTGTCGCTCCTGCTCGCTCCGTTCTCTCCGTTCTATTCTGACCAGCTCTACAACGACCTGCTGTCGGCTGCCAATGTGCCGGGCTTCCAGTCTGTCCATCTGGCAAAATTCCCGGAAACCGATGAGAGCGCAATAGACAAAGACCTCGAACAGCGCATGCAGATGGCACAGCAGATAACATCAATGGTGCTCGCCCTGCGCCGCAAGGTGAACATCAAGGTGCGTCAGCCGCTGCAGAAGATACTCGTGCCAGCCATGAACGAGGAACAGAAAGCGCAGATACTCGCAATCAGAGACCTTGTACTCAACGAGGTGAATGTGAAGGAGATGGAATGTGAAGGCGGCGAGAACCTTCTCGTGAAGAAGGTGAAGTGCAACTTCCGCGTCATGGGCAAGAAGTTCGGCAAGCAGATGAAAGAGGTTGCCGCACAGGTGGATGCCCTCAGCCAGCAGCAGATAGCGGCACTCGAAAGCCACGGCACACTCGAAATAACCGTAGCAGGCGCAGCCGTGAGCATAGAACTCGCCGATGTGGAGATAATCTCACAGGACATACAGGGTTGGGAGGTTGCCAACGAAGGCGCACTGACAGTGGCACTGGAGACAGCGCTCACGCCGGAACTCATCAACGAAGGTATGGCGCGCGAACTCATCAACCGCATCCAGAACATGCGCAAGGACACCGGTCTGCAGATAACCGACCGCATAGCAATCTCCATTTCCACAAACAAAAACACTGACGCAGCCATTGCAGAATACGGAGACTACATCTGCCAGCAAGTGCTTGCAGACAGCTTAACCATCGAAGAAAACGATGGCACGGAAACCGAGATAGACGACTTCAAAGTAAACATAAAACTAACCGTAAAATAATCCCCCAGCGGCTGCACCGCCCCTGCCCCTTTAGGGGGTTGGGGGGTCTCCGTTCCCATAAAACAAAAATCTAAACAATCCCAAACACTTACGATTATGGAAGAGACTAAGAAATGCTACACTGATGAAGAACTGCAGGAGTTCAAGCAGCTCATCGACGCAAAACTCGAAGTGGCACGCAAAGAGTTTAATGACATAATGCGTACACTACGCGGTGAAGATAGCAACGACGTTGACGACACCATGCCTACCTACAAGATTCTCGAGGAAGGCAGTGCCACACAGTCTAAAGAGGAACTTATGGCAATGGCTGCACGCCACCAGAAATTCATCCAGGGACTTGAGGGAGCACTCCAGCGCATCAAGAACAAGACCTATGGAATAGACCGCATGACCGGCGAGCTTATTCCCAAAGAGCGTCTCCGCGCAGTGCCTCATGCCACGCTCTCTGTAGCATCAAAAAATGCAAACAAGAACCATTAATGTTAGTTGTTGACTAATTATTATTGATTGTTGATTAATGCGCAGTCCGTCACTGTGTTCGGGGCTACTGCCCCGAATTAATCATTAATCAATAAACATTAAACTATGCCAAAAACTGCACAGGCGGCACTTGCCATTTTCATTACATCCGCCGTACTTGTAATAGACCAGATTATAAAGGTTGAGGTGAAGACCAACATGATGCTCCATGAGAGCATCCGCATAACAGACTGGTTCTACATCTCCTTTATAGAAAACAAGGGAATGGCTTTCGGTATGTCATTCATACCCAAGACGTTCCTTTCCGTTTTCCGCTTCGTGGCAAGCTGCGCGCTAATCTACTACATCCGACATACCATACGCAAGGGGGCAAGAACCATTTACGTTATCCTTCTGTCAATGGTTCTTGCCGGTGCAGTCGGCAATCTCATAGACTGCATGTTCTACGGACTCGTCTTCAGCGAGTCCGTAGCCTACCGTGCGGCACACCTCGTGGAATTCGGTGCCGGCTATGCACCGTTTCTGGAGGGCAAGGTGGTGGATATGTTCTACTTCCCACTTATAGACACCTTCTATCCCGACTGGTTTCCGCTTTGGGGGGGAGAGCGGTTTGTGTTCTTCGCCCCCGTGTTCAATTTCGCCGATGCCTCCATAAGCGTCGGAACGGTCGCCCTGCTGCTCTTCTGCCGGAAAGAGCTTGCAGCACTCGGCGACAAACAAGAGACCGTGCAATCCAAACAAGCAGGAACTCCCACATCGTGAAAAGCCTGCGCCTTGTCATATTATCCTGCTGCACCCTGCCCCTTCTTTTTTTCGCAGGCTGCAAGCCCAGTCTGCCAAGCGACGTCATAGACGAGTCGAAAATGGAGGACATACTCTACGACTACCACATAGCCCAGGGAATGCTCGTTGACAACATCAAGCTCAACGAGCAGCGGATGTATAACGACATACTCGCAAAACACGGCGTAACGCAAGCGGAGTTCGACTCGTCCATGGTATATTACACCAGGCACTACCACCTTCTTAACGGCATATACTCCAAACTGCAGGACAGGTTTACACAGCAAACCGTCGCCATGGGTGGCAACGTCCAGGACATCACCTCCATGGGAGAGGGCTTCTCCTCTTCCGACACCACCAACCTTTGGAAAGAGACCCCATCCGTCCTTTTCGTACCCTTCACCCCCTACAACGTGAAACAGTTCGACATCAAGGTTGACACGACATTCCTGCCCGGCGACAAGATACTGCTCTCCTTCGACACACAGTTCCTCGTACAAGACGGAAGGCGCGATGTCGCAGCCATGCTTGCCATAAGGCTTTCCAACGACAGCGTAGTCTTCAACACATACCACGCCAGCAACTCCATGCACTCCACCATCATCGTCGAAGACAACGAGCGGTGCGGCATAAAGGAACTCAAAGGCTTCCTCACATTCAATTCCGATTGGGAAGACAACCGGGTAATGACAAAGATAGCATTGATTCAGAACATCAAGCTGATAAGGATGCACACCAAAGACCCTGAAACAATCAAAGAGGAACAAGCAAAAGCCGACAGCCTCAACAACTTAGAAAAACCAAACAATACAGAAAACCATGGCATACAAGAAACACAGATGGATAGTGCCAGAAGGCCAGCCCTTAACCCCCCTGGACGAAAAAGTCCTATCTTTCCAGAAAAGAGGCTGCCTGATACCGACGCGAAGATTAATCAGAACATCGTCCGAAATTGACGGAATACGCAAGGCGGGAAAACTCAACACCGCCCTGCTCGACCATCTCCAGGAGAAAATCCGCGAAGGGATGACAACCCTTGAGATAGACGACATAGTTGCAGACTTCACCGAAAAGAACGGCGGCAAATGCGCCCCATACCTCTACGAGAAATTCCCCAAGCACTGCTGCACCTCACTCAACGACTGCGTGTGCCACGGCATACCCAAAGAGGAGGACGTTCTTGAAGAAGGCGACATACTGAACGTCGATGTAACCACCATTCTCGATGGCTACTATGCCGACGCCAACCGAATGTTCATCATCGGCAAGACCACACCCGAAAAGGAGAAGCTGGTCAATGTCACCAAGGAATGTCTCGACGCGGGCATTGCCGCCGTCAAGCCATGGGGCTTCATCAACGCCATCGGCGATGCCATACAGACCATCTGCGACAAGCACCATTACGGTGTCGTAAGAGACCTCTGCGGGCATGGCGTAGGAATGAAGTTCCACGATGAACCGGAGGTGTGCCACTACCGCCAGAAGAAAGACGGAATGCTCATTGTGCCGGGCATGGTGTTCACCATCGAGCCGATGATAAACATGGGTACATACAAGGTGTTCATTGATGCCGACGACCCATACGGATGGGAGGTATATACCGAAGACGGCAAGCCCTCGGCACAGTGGGAGAAGACCCTGCTCGTAACAGAAGACGGAGTGGAGATAATCACGGAATAACGTTCATTTGTCCTTATACACCCTTTAACTTCCGGACAAATCCCTTGACAACAGACAATCCCATATCTCTTTTTCAGTGATATTCAGCACCTCAACACCACAAAAACAACTAATTTTGCACCCGCTTTCGCCGAATAAGGCACAAAAGCATATTTATTAACACATTTATTTATTAACAAAAATGAATCAATACGAAACCGTTTTCATTTTAACTCCCGTTTTGTCTGAAGATCAGA